>NZ_JAAGPP010000071.1:0-44408 GCF_017104975.1 Burkholderia sp. Ac-20344 | reverse complement strand
CCTGGCGCTGTACCGCATGCATGCCATCCGCGCAGCCCTCTGCAATGCAATGCCGGGCGATACGGTATCCGCGATCTGCGGTCGATTCGGTGTCTGGGACTTTGGCCGGTTTGCCGCGCTCTATCGCGCCTACTTCGGGGTTCTCCCATCGCAGACGCTTCGACAGCGCCGGCGTGGATGAGGGGAGAATTTGGATAGTTTGGGGCACCAGTGGACGGGCGACTGGAAAAGCGACAGTAGAAGCGGATGACTGTTGGACTTGGATAGCCGCCACCGAGTTGTGGAGGAGTCGAACGGCTCAGAAGGGTCGCGAAGCGCCTTTCGCACGGCTCCGCAGCGGCCACTCGATGTTGCGCGGGGTTGTTTGCAGACATCGCCGAACGGCATGACAACGAGATAAGGAATACCTTCAAACCGTCGCAAATGAAAGCTTGGCAAACCGGGGGCGTCCGTGCATGGTCTTCGAATGTCGTGGTGTTGCCCATCATGCTTCATGCCTATGCGATTGGGCTCGCCTTGGCGCTGAACCAGTTGATGGCCACAATTGCTGGGTAGGATTGCGCGGCCGCACTCCAGAGTGCTTAACGCTCGCGCATACGATGCGGGGAATAGTCGATGAATGGTCCGTCTCTCTCGTTGGCACTCGCCCTGTGGGGGGCGGTCGTTTCGACGGCACTCGGTGCGATCAAGATCTGGGAGGTTTGGCGAGACCGCCATCGCGTTGACGTCGGATTTTCGTTTTGCAGTGACGAGCAACGCGGAAATACGATCACGATTCGCAACCTATCCGGACGCCCCCTCATCCTTTCCTATTGGGAGCTCCAGCTTCGTCAAGGTCGCTGGCCGTGCGCTCGATACAGCAGGTTTCAGTCACCTGAACTCGACGAGCTGCTCGACTCTCGAATCGAGCCTTACTCCAGAACCTTGTCACGGAAGAGCTTCAGACGAGCGTAGGTGTTGGCGAGCCCATGCCTGCAACGCGTCAAACGGCTCGAGGCCACTGGTTTGATTTCTGGATACAGCGTTCATGTAAATGTCACGAAGCTGACCAGTACACGCTATTTCAAGGCAGACAAGCGTAGCGGTCCGGTCGCCGCGCCTCAACATGGCACGAAAAGAGGGATTTGCGACTGATGGTAAAAGCTGAATCTATATAAGATTCTCGGAAATATCGAATGGGTGGCAAATCCGCAGCTCACCGGTATTCGCGAACACTTCGATTACCGCCAGCGATAGCCGCTCTGCGGCAACGCCGGCAACGATCGAGCTTGGTAATTTCCGACGTTCGTTATCAGCGCATTGATCCCGACAACACAGAAGAGGAACGGTAATGCCCAAGCATCTTCCCTTGATAGCCGCCTTGTCGATGACCACGCTCATGGGCGCCATACACGCGATCGCTGCCCCCGTTGGGGTGATCAAGAACATCGTGCTGGTACATGGCGCCTTTGTGGATGGGTCCGGTTGGAAGCCGGTCGCGGATATCCTCCGCAAGGACGGTTATATGGTCAGCATCGTGCAACCGCCTGAAACATCCCTCGCGGACGACGTCGCCGCAACCAACCGAATTCTGGACCAGCAAGATGGCCCAGCCGTGCTGGTTGGTCATAGCTACGGTGGTGCAATCATCACCGAAGCCGGCAATCATCCGCGCGTGGAGCGTCTCGTCTATGTTGCCGCGCTGCAACCGGACACTGGAGAAAGCGCTGGGCAGTTACTCGCTAGCAAGCCCGCCGCCTCAAACGACATTGCGCCGACAAAGGACGGATTCTTGTTCCTTCCTCCTGCCAAGTTCCATGACGCCTTCGCGGCTGATCTACCGCGGGCTGAAACCGAGATTATGGCAGTCTCACAGGTGCTGCCTTCGGTGAAGGCCATTTCTGCAACCATCAAATCTCCGGCATGGAAGAACAAGCCGAGCTTCGCCATTGTCGCAACCGAGGACCGCGCGATCAATCCCGATCTGGAGCGATCGATGTACAACCGCTCGCACTCCACCACAACCGAGATCAATGCCAGTCACGCTGTCTACATCTCGCAACCGCGCGCGGTGGCGAAGGTGATTGAAGAGGCTACAAAGTCCCAATAAGCGAGTGATAGTCGCGGTTGCCCATGATCAGGTTAGCGCATTAGCCATCCTGGATCAGGACAAACCGCTCTTCGCTCCCGGCTCACAATATTTTCTTAGCTATCCAAATTCATATCACCTCTCTGAAGCATCTCCTATGAGCTCGATCACGACTAAAGACGGTACGCAAATCTATTACAAGGACTGGGGCGAAGGCCGCCCAGTGGTTTTTTCTCACGGATGGCCACTCAACTCCGATGCCTGGGATGCGCAGATGCTGTTTCTACTGCAGCACGGCTATCGGGTCATTGCACATGATCGTCGCGGTCACGGTCGCTCGGGGCAGCCGTCGACAGGCAACGACATAGATACGTATGCCGACGATCTCGCTGCACTGCTCGATACCCTTGATCTTCACGACGCCACACTGGTCGGTCACTCCACCGGCGGAGGTGAGGTTGCGCACTACATTGGCCGCCACGGTACAAAGCGAGTCGCAAAGGCGGTGCTAATCGGCGCAGTGCCCCCGCTCATGCTGAAAACTGCCGTGAACCCGGGTGGCCAACCGCTCGAAGCGTTCGACAGTATCCGTCAGCACGTCTCCGAAAATCGCTCACAGTTCTATCAAGATCTGGCGATACCGTTCTTCGGCTTCAATCGGCCAGACGCGAAATTCTCCCAAGGCACGATCGACGCGTTCTGGGCGCAAGGCATGACAGGCAGTGTCTACGCTCAGTATTTGTGCATCCGTGAGTTCTCCGAGGTCGATTACACGGACGACCTGAAGAAGATCGACGTCCCAACGCTGATCTTGCACGGCGACGACGATCAGATCGTGCCAATCGACGACTCCGGTCGCTTGTCCGCGAAGATCGTTGGAAATGCAACGCTGAAAGTCTACCCGGGCGCCTCGCACGGAATGTGCGTCGTTAACGCAGACCAGGTCAACGCGGACCTGCTCACGTTCCTTCGTTCGTAATTCCACAATCGCCTGACGGGGTCTTCACGTCGGCTATCAACCGGCATGAAGGCCCCGTCGCAATATGCCGAAGCGGGCTTACTCAATGACGCTCGCCAATGATCGCTCGCTCTCATACACATCCTTGTCGACTCGGGCATCGCGCCGGAGCGCCTGTGGCGGCTTGCCATACACACGCATGAAAGCACGCCGCATCCGTTCGGCCTTCCCAAAGCCAGTCTGTCTTGCGATCAGCTCGATTGAATGACGCCCGTCACGCACGAGCAGCCTGGCTGCCTCAATACGCATCTTTTCGATCGCTTTTGCTGGGGATATGCCCGTTTCTTCTCTAAACACCCGTGCGAACTGGCGTGGACTCAGATGCGCCGCACGCGCAAGTTCTTCGACCGACAGATTTTTATGAAGATTTGATTGCGCGTACGCAATCGCGCATTGAATCCGGTCGGTCTTCGGACCGAGGTCGAGGAGAACGGACGCTTGCGGCTGACCACCGGACCGCCGATATGGCAAATTGAGATTCTTCGCGACGGCTTTCGCGATATTGAAACCAAGGTCCTTCTCGACCATCGCGAGAGACTGATCGATACTTGCGGTCATACCGGCCGAGGTCCATATGGGACCATCGGCGATGAAAAGTCGCTCCTCGTCAAGTCTGACATGGGGGAAACGGCGTCGGAAATCGGCGGCGAAGGACCAATGAGTCGTGACTCGAACATCGTCCAGGATGCCGGCTTCAGCTAATGAAAACACCCCTCGGCAAGTTGTGCCGATGCGTCGCGCACTACTGGCGACCCTGCGCAGATACGCCCGGAACGCGGCACTGGACGGCATGCCTCCGGTGCCGCAAATGATCAGCGTGTCGAACGACGAGTCGTCGAACTGCTCCGTCTCGACGATAGCGCCCATCGAGCTCCGTATTGGACCACCAGCTTCGGAAATCAGATGAATGTCGTAGAATCTCTCACCAAGCTCAATGTTCGTGATGTCGAAGACCGACATCGTGCAGAGGCTCATGACGCCAAAACCCGGGAATAGAACAAGGCCGATACGCAGCATGTTGTGTCGATGTCGCCATAGGTGAATCACATCGTGCGTCGGCAAACGAGTCGCATTTCGTAGAGATGGACTCCTATCAAAATACCCGCGCCGCTGGAGTTTTGGGGGCGTATGTTTGACCGATTCACCGTTTCGACTTTATCACGCGCCGATTTCTGTTCAAAGCGTCTCCACGAGACCATTCCATTTGTTTAGTTTACCAAAATAAACACACCTGCTCTCGTTTGAATGACCCGAAAAGGTGGAGTTTTGACATGTCACGCAAGAGCATTTCCGATAGGCTGTCCCCGGGAGTTCAACGTGTCCGGCCAACGACCCACTTACGATGAAGGAAATGGAAATGTACGAGACCTCCATATCGTCAGCTCGCAAGTGGATCGAACTGGTCAACGAACGGTCCCTGGAAACGTTTGCAGCCGCGTTCACGGAAGATGCGACGCTCGAAGCAACTGTTCTCGACGCGCCAGTGGTGGGTGCCGCCAAAATCAGACGCTTTTTCGATGCGACGCGAAATATGTATGAATCGCTTATCTTTGTCCACGAAGCGAGCACTGACTCGCATACCTATATCGCATGGGAAGGCGTCTTCGCCGGCAACGCTGTCGCCGGTGTCACCGTCCTGTGTCGAAATGCGAGCGGTGTCGTAAGCAACATCTGGCTTCATCATCGTCCGTTGGGGCAAGTACTTGCCTTTTCAACCGAACTCGCCGCCGTCCGATCCGGCCCCTTGAGCATCGGCTGAGCATCGCCGCGTCAGATGTCCAAGAATGATTCGATTATTTCTCCCATGAAATAGAACGTTATCTGGCGACCTGTTTATTGCCACGCTGGCCGCAAGTATCGTTGCCGCACTGCGTCAGACTGATCCAGTCGATACGGGCGGATGTATCGATTTCTCATCGGGTCGTGGCGGACTCGTCGACATCAACATTGAGGAAAATCTATGAAAACGACCGGAAATACGATTCTTATCACCGGCGGCGGTTCCGGCATCGGTCGCGGACTCGCCGAAGCATTTCATCGACTCGGCAATCAGGTCATCATTGCTGGGCGACGTCGCGCAAATCTGGACGAAACGATCGCAGCCAACCCCGGAATGCGCGCGATCGAACTCGACATCGCCGATCCGCGAAGCATCGCGTCGGCTGCGGAAACACTTCTCGCCAATTGGCCGTCGCTCAACGTACTCATCAACAATGCGGGCGTGATGCACATCGACGATCTCGGCCATCCTGTCGATGATGCGATGCTGGTATCGACGCTGACCACCAATCTCATGGGCCCGATCCGCATGACAGGCTCGCTCGTCGAGCACCTCAAACAGCAGCGCGACGCAACGATCATCAATGTATCGTCAGTGCTCGGATTCGTGCCGATGGCGATTGCCGGCGTCTACTCGTCGACCAAAGCCGCGATCCATTCGTACACTCAATCTCTGCGCTACAAGCTGAAAGACACATCGGTGCGGGTGGTCGAAATCGCGCCGCCTTGGGTTCAAACCGATTTGCTGGACAGCAAAAACGAACCGCGGGCAATGCCGCTCGCGTCGTTCATCGAGCAAACAATGCACGAACTCGACACGGATGCGAACGAGGCGCTCGTCGAGATCGCTCGTCCGATACGCAACCATGCCGGACCAAACGAAGCGGCATTCGTTACGCAGTTCAACGACATGTTTTCCTGAGCCGGATGCGCTCTTCTCAAACCGAACAATATGCATGGGATAGCGCGGTTTTGCTGCGTTCGCTGTCCGCTTCACACTTTACGCAGGTGATGTCATGACTGTTTTTGAAGTATCCACCCCCGCCCCGATCCGCGTTGGTATCGTTGGTGTAGGAAACTGGGCCCAACATGGCCATGTGCGCGTGTTGAGCCTCCTGCCACAATACGAACTCACTGCCGTATACAGTCAACGAGGCGATGCCGCGCGGTCCTTGGCCGAACGTTACGGCTTCAAATATGTCACCGACTCGCTGACCGATTTGGTCGAGCATCCAGAAGTCGACCTGGTCATCATTCTGACGACCGCGCCGCAGCATGAACAGGGCGTGCGTGCGGCCATCGCAGCGCGCAAGAATGTTTACTGCGAATGGCCGCTCACACCCAATATCGACACATCGCGCGAACTGATCGAACTCGCCAATAGCGCGGGCGTACGTCACATCGTCGGCCTGCAGCGCCGCCTCGCGCCCCATAATCGTTACCTCCGGGATTTAATCACCGAGGGCTACGTCGGCGGGCTCCGTTCGGTCCGCATTCACGTGAGCATGAACTACTTCCAGGCCGTGCGCTCAAGCGCACTGCGCTGGACCATTCCGCCGGAAAACTTCTCGAGCGTCATTGCCATCTACGCTGGGCACTTCCTCGACATGCTCTTCGAGGCGACCGGTTGGCCCCTCAGCGTCGCGGCACTCAGTGTCAACCAGTTCGAGCTGGTGACGATCGAGCAGACGGGCGAAGTGCTGCCAACATCGACACCCGACCAGCTCGTGCTGGCTGGGCGGTTACATGACGGCGCCGTTGTCTCGGTACACATCGAAGGTGGCAAACGCAATGGCTCGGGCGTTCAGATCGACATTACGGGTACCGAGGGCGATCTGCGTATCACCAACCGTTCGGCATTCGGCGACGTCGGTGACGATTACGTGATCGAAGGCGCGCACGGCAACAATATTCCGCTTTCACGATTGCCTGTGCCTGACTCGTATGATCGGCTCCCCTCGTCCGATTTACCGTCGGCTGTGCTCGAACTCGCACAGTTGTACGCCGCCTATGCGAATGATCTGCACACGGGTAGCCATACCGCGCCGACCTTTGAAGACGCGGTCCGCGTGCATCAGCTGATCAATGCTGCAACCGAGTCGTCGGATACCGGAAGGCACGTCGAACTCGCTTAACGGTGCCGTGACGTCCAATGCGGTGGTTCGGTGGCATTTGCCACGTTGTTCAATCTTTCGAGGTAGGTATGTCCCGCGTAGTCAGCTTTTCCCGCTTTGGCGGCCCCGAAGTTCTTGAAATTCACGATGTCCAGGTCGCGGCACCCGCAGCCGACGAGGTTCGCATCGAAGTCAAAGCAATCGGCCTCAACCGGGCTGAAGTGATGTGGCGCCAGGGCGTCTACGTCGAGGCCGCGACACTACCTGCGCGACTGGGATACGAAATTGCAGGCGTGGTGGACTTGGTCGGCGCAAACGTCACGCATGTGGCGCCGGGCGACGTTGTCAGCACGGTACCTTCATTTTCGATGAATGATTACGGGATGTACGGCGAAGTCGTCCTTGCGCCTGCGCATGCGGTCGTCAGGCATACAGCGCCGATTTCCTTCGAAGATGCGGTAGCAATCTGGAACGTGTTCATCACACCCTATGCAGCGTTCACCGAAAACAACCGCCTGTCCGCCGGACAGACCGTCCTGATTCCAGCAGCGTCCAGCGGTGTCGGGATCGGGGCAATTCAGGTTGCGAATGCGCTCGGCGCCATTCCGATTGCGCTCACTCGCACTCGCGAAAAACGCGACGCGTTGCTGGAAGTGGGCGCGGCGCACGTGATCGTGACGAGTGAGCAAAACCTGGTTGGGGAGGTCGCTCGCCTTACTGGCGGAAACGGTGCCGATCTGGTATTCGATCCGATAGGTGGCCCCGCCTTTGCAAAGCTGGTCGACGCAACCGTACCCGGCGGAACGATACTGGTGTACGGCGCGCTCAGTGAAGACGTTACTCCGCTTCCCATGCTGGCGGTGCTTTCCAAGCGCATCACGATCCACGGCTACAACCTTTTCGACACGACCACCACGCCTGCGCGACAAGCGGATGCCGTCGCGTTTATCGTCGATGGCCTTGCATCCGGCAAGCTGAAGACAGTCATCTCGCAACGTTTCGCATTCGAAGAGATCGCCGAAGCCCATCGAACACTCGAGCGAAATCAGCATTTCGGCCGCTTGGTCGTTACAGTCTGACCACCGCTCCCGATGTTTGTTCACGCGCGCTACCGATCGCTCCGGTAAGCAATTCGCCATCCACGCATCGATGGTACGGCGCCGGATTCCCGTTCATAGGCACTGCCCACGCAGCAAGGTCATCTAACCCCGAAAGCAGGGCGGCTGTCGGGGCGTGCCGATCAGTGTCTGTCACCCGTACAGGTCACTTTTCCAGCACCTCCCTAAGTGCGGCCTCGCGCGTGCTGAACGTCACGATCACAAACAGGCTGAGCAACGCGAGAGCACCACCGAAGCGCATCGTCGAAGCAATGCCGAGATGGTCCACCACGGCACCGCCCCCGAGCGAGCCGAGGGCGATCGCTATCTGCACGGTGCTGACAAACATCGACGAACCTGCCTCAGGGCGATGGGGCGACGTCAGTTGCATCCATACGCTCAGGCAGAGCGGGATCGCGCCGTACACGATGCCCCAGACCATGACCGTCGCGATCACGCCGACATGCGACGCCTGCAACACAGGCAGCGCAAAGAGCGCAACCATGACGAGTGTGGCCAGGACGAGTAGGGACAGCTTCAGATGACGCGTGACAAATGCCGAGGCCGCAAAATTCGAGACAAAACCGACGATTCCGAAACCAAGCAGCACCGCGGTAATCCAGTGCCCGCCGAGCGCCGCGTTACGCTCGAGAAATGGCGCGATATACGTGTATGCCGCGAAGTGTGCACCGAACAGCAACCCGACCATCATTAGGCTGCGGCGGACATTGGAACGAGACAGCATGGCACCGAAATCGCTGGCCCTCATTGCGGCCTTCGGCGGAATCGACGGCAACAGTACGATCTGCGCCGCCAACGCCAGCGCCGCGAGAATTGCGGTCGCAAAAAACGACATGCGCCACGACGTCAGGTCGGCAATCAAGGTGCCGAGGGGAACGCCAACCACAGTGGCCAGCGTGATGCCCATGAAAATCGTCGCGCTCGCACGGGCAGCCTGATCCTCGCGGACCAATTGCCCCGACGCACCCAGCGCCACGGTCCAAAAACCGCCGAGACTGGCTCCGAGCAATGCGCGCCCGATCAGCATCACCGCGAAACTTGGTGCGATTGCCGAAATCAGGTTTGAGGCCAGCAGAAGGACAGCCAGCATCAACAGAATCAGCCTACGGTTGATTCGACCGGCGGCGAGCAGCAGAGCGGGCGCGGATATCGCGGCGATGATTCCAGGTGTTGTTGTCATAAGGCCCGCCGTGCCGGACGTGACGCCAAGTTCTCGGGCGATTTGCGGCAGCACGCCCACGGGCATGTATTCGGTCGCAACAAAGGCGAACGCACCCACCGCGACAGACAAAACGGCCGGCCACGATTGCCGGCTCGCCGCCGGCTTGGTAGGGATGTCAGTCACGCTATCGCCCACGAGGGGCGGTTTTACGGATGAACTGGCAAATTGATTGGCATCCAAGGATGTTCTCCGACTCAGGTAAATGGGAATGTGGACGGCACTGCACGTGACGTGAGTTGGCCGCCGATCAAAACTGCCGCCTGAAGCAGAGAATAGGAGGATCGGTGGGGAATGTGCGTCCCCTTAAAGATGACGAGCGATCACGATGTCGTTGTACGCAGCGCTCAACAACCACAAAAAACCGCCGCGACTCGATGTATCATCAAGTCGCACCCTCGGCCGGTGCGACTCGGCAAATCCAATTCGAACAGGCGTCCCATGGACAAGTTTCAGGCGATGCAGGCCTTTGTGCGCGTGGTGGAAACAGGAACGTTTACAAGGGCCTCGGAAACCCTGGACATTCCCAAGCCAACTGTCACACGCCTGATCCAAACGCTCGAAGCGCAACTGGATACCAAGCTGCTCAACCGCACCACGCGCAAGGTCAGCCCGACCGCCGACGGCACCGCATACTACGAACGCGCTGTGCGGTTGCTCAACGAGCTTCAAGAACTCGAAGGTGTCATGTCGCGGGCGAAGAGTAATCCTCGCGGGAGGCTGCGCGTGGATTTCCCGGTGCCGATCGGCCTCGGCCTCATCATTCCCGCACTGCCGAAGTTTGTCGCACGCTATCCCGATATACAGCTGGATTTCGGTGTAAGCGACCGCCCGATTGACCTGGTAGCCGACAATATCGACTGTGTTGTCCGCACCGGGAAGATCACAGACCAGTCTTTGGTCGCGAGACGGCTCGGCGAAGTCCGTCAAGTGCTTTGCGCCACCCCGGATTACTGGAAGAGACACGGCCGCCCCAAGCATCCGTCCGAACTGGAACACGGACACGACGTGATCCAGATGGTCGCCGCGCGAACCGGGCGTGCCTTCCCAATCGTCGTCAGCAGGAATGGCGAAAAAGTCGAGGTAACGCCCGATCGCACGCTGACCGCGAACGATTCGACTGCATGCCTCGCCATGGGCCTGGCGGGTCTGGGAGTCGTGCATGCACTGACCTTCTTAAGTCATATGCACTTCGATAACGGTACGCTCGAGCCAGCCTTCGCCGATTGGTGGGCCGAGCCGATTCCTGTCTATGTCGTCTATCCACCGAACCGTCATCTGAGCGCAAAGGTCCGGGTATTTGTCGACTGGCTGGTCACGCTGTTTTCTACCAGCGATACAGCGAGCAAACCCGGACTGCGCAAGTAAGCGGCCGATGAGATTGTTCCATACATGAAATAAAGCTGGACCAAAAGCGATATTTATTGTCGAAGACCGATCATCTAATCTCCGTTCATCTGCTCATCCGAGCAGTCGTCACATGCGGAAACGCAGCGCCGTAAGCGCCCCGCCTTGCCATATGCGGTGAGCTCACCGGCGCATTACTCACGGAACAGGTGATCGTCATGTCTGAACTCTTCAAGCCCGTCAAGCTGGGCCCCTATCAATTGCAACACCGCGTCGCCATGGCGCCGCTGACTCGGATGCGCTCCGAAGAAGGCGATGTACCCAACGAGTTAATGCGCGAATACTATTCACAGCGCACCTCGGCGGGCGGCTTTATCGTGTCGGAGGCGACCGTGGTCTCGCCAAACGGCAACGGCTATCTGGGAGCGCCAGGGATTTATTCCGATGCCCAGGTTCCAGGCTGGAAAAGGATCACCGACGCGGTTCACGAAAAGGGCGGCCGCATTTTTCTTCAGTTGTTCCACGCCGGGCGCCAGTCACACCGGGATATGCAGCCGAACCGGGCGCTGCCTGTCGGCCCTTCAGAGGTTGAGTCGGAAGGCCTTGCCTACACCGCCAATGGATGGGTGCCGAGCACCCCTAACCGTGCATTGACTGCGGCCGAAATCAGGAAGCTGGTTGAAGATTTTCGCTCTGCGGCAGATCGCGGTCTCGAGGCTGGCTTTGACGGTGTGGAAATCCACGGCGCCAACGGCTACATCATCGACCAATTCCTGCACGACGGTAGCAACCGACGCCAAGACGCCTACGGTGGATCGATCGCAAATCGAGCCCGCTTCCTTCTCGAGATCGTTAAAGCAGCGATTTCCGTATGGGGCAGCGATCGTGTGGGTGTGCGCCTTGGCCCCAGCGGTTCGTTTGGTGATATGTCGGATAGCGACCCGGTGGCGCTCTTCACGCACGTCGTGAAGGAACTCGATCGACTGGATCTGGCCTATCTCCATCTGATCGAGCCGCGGATAGCCGGCAATTCTGCCGATGAAAGTCGGGATCAAAACCCGATCGCTGCACGGCTATTCCGTCAGTCGTATCGCGGCGTGATCATCGCCGCGGGTGGATTCGATGCGGATTCGGCAGACGCGATCATTGCCGAAGGTAGTGCCGATTTGGTGGCGTTCGGCCGTTACTTCATCTCGAATCCCGACCTGCCGGAGCGTTTCCGTCGCGGACTGCCGTTGAATGACTACGACCGCGATACGTTCTACGGCGGTACGGCTGTCGGCTATACAGACTACCCGTTCCATCAAACACCGATTGCGAGCCAAGAGCCGATAGTGGAGTCGGTCGCCTGAACCACGGTATGAGTACGCGTCCCGGCTGCGTCGTCTTCGTAGCGCGGGACGCCTCAACTTGCGAGGAAATCGAAGTGGCACTTGGCAACGTGAACGACATTGCGACCTTCGTCGCCGTGGTGAAAGCTGGAAGTTTCACCTCGGCGGCGCAACAACTTGGTCTTACGCGCTCCGCGGTGGGAAAAATCATCGCACGTCTCGAGTCGCACCTGCAGGTTCGCCTGCTTCATCGTACTCCGCGCAGTCTGGGGCTCACCGACGATGGCTCGGCCTTCTTTGCGCGGTGCACTCAGATCCTTGACGACCTCGAAGAGACCGAAACAGCCATGGCCGCGCGAAGCGCGACGCCAACCGGGGCACTCCGAATCAGCGTTCCCATTGCGCTTGGCCATCGACAGGTGCTGCCGGTTATCGAATCCTTTCTGGCAAGCTGGGTTGCTGTCACTGCCGAGGTCAGTTTTACGGACAGGTTCGTCGACTTGGTGGATGAGGGTTTCGATATTGCAATCAGGATCGGCGAACCCAAGCCGGACTCTCGCCTCATCGCACGCACGGTTGCAACCCAACGGCTGGCAGTCTGCGCCTCGCCAGGCTATCTGGAAAAGCGAGGCGTACCGGCCACCCCGTCCGATCTCGTCGATCACGAGTGCCTCCAGTTCGTGAGTGCGGGGCGGCCACAACCCTGGAGCTTTGCGGGCATCGACCACCGCGTGATGGATACACGCGGTCGATTGCGCATGGATAGCGCGGAGGCACTCGTGGCAGCGGCTGTCGACGGTGCAGGCATTGTGAACCTGCCCACCTACCTGCTGGCGTCAGACATCCGCGAAGGCCGGTTGCGGCCGATTCTCGCGAACTTCTCCGTCGAAGGAATGCCGATCCGTGCGATCTATCCAACGCGGCGGCATTTGACACCGAAGGTTCGCCTCTTTATCGATCGGCTTGTCGAGACGTGGCAACCACTACCGCCGTGGGACCGCGAAATCGCGTAAAACGACGCAGGCAATTACATACGCCCTTCAGCCGTTCCGCAATGTCCCAAAAGGAGGGATTTGCGGCATTCGACGATCTTGCTGTCCGGTTAGATTAACGGTTGTCGGAAATGCGATATCCGCAACGAGTTTGCACACCGCGTCACGGTCCGCTTCGAGTGATACGCTGCCAGGCAACCGCAGGATATCGCGCGTGATATCACAACCGTCGCCGCCGCAAATCGCCGTATTGCCAAGTAAAACCGGCTATTCATCGAAAGGAGCACGCTATGAACGACCTGCTGGAACTTGCCGTTATCGCACACGGCGGTCTCGAACGCTGGAACGAGTTCACGGAGCTGCAAGCGCCGGTGTCGATTGATGGTGCCATCTGGCATCTCAAGCAGCAACCGGGCCTTCTGAGTGACAAGGTGTTCTCGATCAAGACGCACTCGGAGCAACTCACCATTACACCGTTTAGCGCGCCTGACCGAAAGAGTGTCTTTCGTCCCGGCAAGCTGACGCTGGAGACACTCAATGGTGATGTCGTTGAAACACGCGATCATCCGGAGGCCGCCTATTCAGGCCAGACCATCGAAACACCGTGGGACAAATTCCACGTCGCGTATTTCGCCAGCGAGGCGCTGTGGACCTATCTGACTTCGCCATTTCTGTATACCTATCCAGGCTTTGAAACGGAAGAAATCGAACCGTGGTTCGAGAACGGCGAGAAGTGGCGCCGCTTGAAGATTACCTTCCCGGACTATATTGCGAGCCACACCAAGACACAGATCACGCATTTCGGCCCCGACGGTTTGATGCGGCGTCACGACTACACAGTCGATATTCTCGGCGGTGCAAGCGGCGCGAACTACACGACCAACTATCGAGACTTTCAAGGTATCAAGATGCCGACAACGCGGCGAATCTATGCCTACGACGCGCAATTGCAGAAGATACCTGAACCTCTGCTTGTGTCGCTGGATTTCGGTGAACTGAAGTTCAATTGACACTGCCCCCCGAAATTCCGACCAGGAAAATTTTCCATATGGACGAACGCAGTTCATGGAACCAGATCCTGATGTCGCTCGCCATTGCTTCGGGGCAGTCCCCGGCAACGCTCAGGATGTCCCCGCCGGCGCCCGTACGTCCCGACCCACGTTCAGCTCGAGACTTGCCGGAGCGGACAAACTGGGTTCCCAACCGAACGTCGATAAAAGCTATCGAACCGCATGGCAAAAATTCGCTGCTGGTGTCGTGGTGTGATCCGACAAGCTGTCACTATATCGACCAAGTCTGGGTCAACGTGACTGCTCGCAAGAATGGGTGTTGTGCGCTGACGGGCTTGCCCATCCAGTGTGGGGACTTGATCTACAAACCACAGTGTCGCGGCTCGCGAGCGCCTGCCAATCGGCATGAAATGATCCTGCTCTCGGCGCTGTCGGCTCGCTCGCATGAAATCGGGTTATTGGATAACGGGCACGCATTTTGTCATCCCTAGATAAATTCGCACTACTTAGTTAGCTCGTTGAGCGAACTTCGTTGGAACGGACAGATCGTTCAGTGGAACGACTTTCTCCCGCCCCAGGTCGACCGCATCCAGATTCTGTTTGCACAATGTCGACCGGGATGAAGCGAAGCACGTCACGTGCGGAATAGAACGCTCGCTGAGCGATGAAATGGAATGGGCGGGCGTACATGGCGTTGCAAGAGGGCACTCGACTAGATTATTTCTCCGCAGAAACAATACATTACATGAATAGATATTTATTCCAAATTTTCGCTCTCGTATCTTCACCTCCATGACGTGGTTCCCTTAGACGAGGTGCTCAAATGACAAACTCTCCCGCCGGCCGTGTATCGCTCACCCCGCTCTACTGGATGGGGCTCGGCGCATTCGCCATCGGCACGGAAGGCTTCATGATCGCAGGGATCTTGCCTGCCGTGGCGAAGGATCTATCCGTTTCCACCGCCACCGCGGGGCAGTTGGTGACGATCTTCGCGTTGGCCTACGCCATCTGCTCGCCGTTTATTACTGCGCTAACCAGTCATCACAATCGTCGCAAGATTCTACTCGTGTCCATAAGCGCGTTTGCGCTCAGCAATGTAATTGCTGCACTTTCGTACAGCTACTGGGACCTGGTCGTCGCCCGCATCATGCTTGCGCTGACTGCGGGCGTGTACATGCCTGCTGCTATCGCTCTCGCCAGCGCATTGGTCGAACCAGCACGTCGCGGCCAGGCGCTGGCGATTGTTAGCGCGGGGACTACGGTCGCGATTGCTCTTGGTGTGCCGTTAGGCACGCTCATGGGCAATGCGTGTGGCTGGCATGCGACATTCGCGTCCGTGGCGGCGCTCGCCACGCTCGCGACCGTCGGACTGACGGTCGGCCTCAAGACGCACAACGATACGGCAGCTCATGTCGCGGGCCTCAGGGAACGCTTCACCATCATTCGACGCCCGGCCGTCCTGAAAGCATTGTCAATGACAACACTCTGGTCGTCCGGTACCTATGCCGTCTATACGTATCTGGCATCTTTGCTATCGTCCATCACGACGCTGCAAGCCACTCACTTTGGTATCGTCTTCTTTCTATGGGGGGCCGCAGCAGCGGTGGGGGTATTCGCAGGCGGTATCGGCACAGACCGGCTCGGTGCAAGGAGGATCATCGCTATCGGCCTTCCGGCACTTTCCGTTGCTCTGATCTCGCTGTCGCTACTGGGCCACTTCGTGTCCCCCAACGCCGCGTTGATACCGATGCTCGTTATCGTCGTCGTATGGGGTATTGCCGCATGGGCAGTTCACCCGGCACAGCAGGCCCGCCTGATTCAGGTCGCAGGCAGTCAAGCGGCGCCAGTAGCGCTGTCGCTCAACGCGTCTTTTCTCTATATGGGCTTTGCCCTTGGTGCATCGATCGGGGCGTACACGCTAAGCCATGGCGGAGTCGAACACCTCGGCTGGGTTGGCGCGATGTGCGAGATCGCGGCCCTTGTGCTGTTGGTGAGCAGCAAAGTCGAAACGAGGCCGGCTAGCACTGTCGCACGAAACGATTCAGTGCTGGATACCCAAAGAGTCAACAACTGACCGCTTTTGTCTTTCAAAGCTACGATCTCCCCGTCGTCAAGTATGCAACGCCCTTGTCTGATCTTGATTACTTCATCTTTACCTGGAAGACCATCATGCCCCTCGATAACCTCTTCACCCCCTTGTCTCTCGGTGCACTGTCATTGCCGAATCGAATCGTGATGCCACCGTTGACTCGAATGCGGGCTGCCACAGGCGGCGTGCCAACTTTGCTCAGTGCAACTTACTATGCGCAACGGGCTACTGCCGGCTTGATCATTACGGAGGCGACCGCCATTACGCCGCAAGCGCACGGATACCCGAACATGCCAGGCATTTACAGTCGTGCGCAGATCGTCGGCTGGAGCGAGGTGACTAAAGCAGTTCACGAACAGGGTGGGCTTGTTGCGATGCAAATCGTCCATAGTGGACGCGCATCCCACTCTTCATACAACGCTGATGGATCATTACCCGTCGGACCATCCGCGATCGCGCCGGCGACTGGGCAGGCGTTTACACCCGCATTCTCGCTGGTTGATTTCGAAACGCCCCGAGCACTCGATACCGAAGAAGTGTCTGCTATCGTCGAGGACTTCCGCCACGCTGCGCTGAACGCCCTTGAAGCCGGATTCGACGCCGTCGAACTCCATGCTGCCAATGGCTATCTGCTTGATGAATTCTTGCAGGACGGTAGCAATCGCCGCACAGATCGTTATGGTGGCTCGATCGCCGCGCGTTCGCGATTCCTGCTTGAGACTGTAGCCGCAGTATCGCAGGCGATCGGCTCGAACCGGGTCGGTGTACGCCTATCCCCGCACGGCAACTTCAACGACATGTACGACAGCGACCCGCAAGCGCTTTTCGGTCATGTAATCAGTGAACTCAATGGCTTCGGGCTCGCGTACCTGCATTTGATCGAACCGCGTTCGTCATCGATCGGTGTCGGCGAGGATTTGAGTGTGGATAGCGCGAACAATGCCGCTCTATTCAGGCGGTCGTTCAAGGGGCGGGTGATTTCGGCTGGAGGCTACGATGCCGAGAGCGGTAGCGCAGCAATTGCCGAAGGACTCGCGGATGCGATAGGCTTTGGCCGGATGTTCATTTCGAATCCCGACCTGGTCCAACGGCTGGAAATGCAAGCGCCACTGAACAACTATGACCGCAGTACGTTTTACGGTGGAGCAGAACGGGGCTATACCGACTATCCGCGGATCGGGGCCTGTCAGTAATTAATGAGCAACTGTCTTACCAGTCACGCCGTGTGGATGGACTCATCCCACGGCTTTCCTGTTTTTGCGATGGCGTTGAGGATGGTCAGCAGCTTTCGCATGCAGGCAACTAGGACCACCTTGTTCGGCTTACCGGTCGCGACGAGCGGATGATAGAAGGTCCCGATCACTGGGTTGAAGCGGACGGCTGCTAGCGCCGCCATGTACAGCATGCGCCTGACGGCCGCACGTCCGCCGAAGATTGTTCGTTTGCCGCGAAACGCCTGAATCGCGGTTGAAGGGCGCTACCCCGATCAGTGCGCTGACCTCACGCCGCGTCAGCTTGCCGAGTTCGGGCACGTCGGCGATCAGTGTGGAGACGGTAGCAGGACCGATTCCACGGACACTGGACAGCAGGTCGACAAGACTCGCGTGATGCGCTTTGACGTGCTTCGCCAGGGCGGCTTCAACAGCTTTGAGTTGACCTCGAAGAACCCCAATGACGGCGGTCACACTTTCGCGTACGGCCTCGTGACTGATTCCAAGTCGTTGCCGCTCGGACGTTAATAATGTGACGAGCTGGCGACGGCGGGCCACCAGAGCCTGAAGCTCCTGAGAGACGTCGATACAGCTCATCTCGGTCATCCTTGGCAATCGCGTCACGATGTTCGAGTCTCGGATACCGATCGACTGCCGCAGTAAGTTCAGCCTCCACGCGAATCAGTTGAAGCCCAATGCGTTCCGTAGCTGATGCAACGGAACTCCCCGCCGGTCGACCAAGTCGTTGCCCCTTTTTGTTAGAACGGTATGTTGCCGGGCCACTCGCTTCTCTACTGCCGTCAGTCGTTCGGAAAGTTCGGATCCTGTCGTTGGCGGCATGCGCCAGCACTGGTCCAGATAGCACGCGTTCTCAGTTTCCTCCAGTGCAGATGCCGCGGGTTCAATGCGAGAAAAATCGAAACCACATCGGCATCGCGTCATGTTTGGGCGCGTCATCATGATCGGCTTCTCGCACTGCGGACAGACATCAAGCAATTGAACAGCATGCACGGGACATGCCGTCATCCACGTAAGACGATGTGACGCAAGCATGATGCCGCCGTCTAGAAGGCACAGTGGACAAATCCGCTCGCGCTCTCGAACGAGCAAATGCCTCGCCTCAATCACGTGACGCCCCACCGCGTAACTGAAGGCGGTCCCTCGTGCTCGCCCACCAACTTCGACCGGACACATCGATCTCATCGTCGATTGACCGATCCGGCAAACACGAGACAATTCCGCAATCTCGGCGGAAACCAGCGGACCGAACGCAACGCAACCGGCGTCGCGCAGCAACGCCCCAACACTTCTCAGACCGTTGACATCCACCAGGCGCATGAGCACCGACGACAACGACTCGTCGAGATATGGTTCGACGCGAAGCGCAAGCGGTAACCGTAACATCGCATTCGCCGGTATGACCGAATACGATGCCCAACTGCGATTTTCCATATCGAACTCCACATCGATGAGGTGCTCGTTCCTAGCGATAGGCGCCTGTCTGCATGCTCAGCAGCGTCCGGGCCACAAGTTCCTCTCCGTCGGCGGTATCGAGATACGTGACGGGCTTCCTCCACCCGAGTGACGGAACCTCTTCGTGCAGCCACGTACACAACCACTTTTTCGCATCAAATCCCTCCGGCTCGCCTGACTCGTTGACCATTTTCTGCACAAGATTCACGAGCCTGCTCCAGACCTCTTCAGGCACGCGCTCGACCATGCATTCGGATCGCCATGTACCACAACGGCACGCTTTCATGATGTTCACCTCACCCGGATTCGAAGTCCCACGTCGGAACCCGTGGCGATCCGATTTGAATCGGATCGCCACGGCTCATTGACAACAACACCGCGTCACACGGCTTGCACCACTTCGCCGCCTATTGCGTCGACCAATGCGCGATGAAGGAACGCAAACGGGGGCTCCGGCAACTCCGTGAACAAACGCAAGGAGATGTGCTCAACGCTTCGGGCCGAGCTCAGGATCGAACCCGACCGAGGTCGGTATTGCCGTTCTGCGTTGACCAGTTCCGCGAATCCCCGAGGCCAGTCCAACATGATCCGTCCGACTTTCTGCATGCGTGGCGTCAGTTCGGAAATGGCCTTCGAGCGCAGCCCCTTATCTGTCGACCCACTCGTTGCACCACTGACGCGATATAGAAACGAAAGCACACGCAGCAACTCCCCAAGGTCAAGCGCGGCGAAATCGGGAGGGACGCCTGGCGGACAATCCCGCACATCATGCTCAAAACTCATACGCCAGCGTCGATCGATGAGCCGAGTGATCATCAGGTCGTCCGGCTTCGCGGGTTGACACGCGGCCGACCCGAGATCCGTCCCACACTGACAACGCGCCAGGCCCGGCCGCATGGACGACACATCACGTCGACAGCTCGGACAGCGATCGAGTAGTTGGACGCCGTGGACAGCGCAGCACGTCGCGAATATGTAAGCATTCACGCCCAGCACATGTTGGTGCTCAGCGATACACACCGGGCATATGCGCTCGTTGGCGCCGACAAGGATTGCATCGGGTTCAACCCAGTGACCGTACAAGCTAATCTTCGCGTGCTTCACCCCGTTACAGTCCATCGCGCCTACGCTCAGCGGTGTCATCGCCCGGACCAGTTTCGGGGAAAGCCGGCAAACACGGGCAAGCGCATCGACCTCCGAGACGAAGCGCGGGCGCGCGGCCACCATGCCCGCGCGGCGAAGTACCATTCCTGGGCCACTCAGCCCGTTAACCTCCGCAACTCGATGTAGCAGCGACGAGAGTGCCTCTCCACGATGCGGCGCGACGCTGAGAAGAAGAGGCATCGTCATTGCACGTCTCCCGCAAACGGCTCACCCGGTTGGTCGAGCGGCACACCATTGAACTTCGCATCGAAGGGATTGCGCGACGGGGGCGCATCCTTCCAGATATGAACGCGGAACGCTGCGGCGAAATCATGTAGTGCGACCGCTTTCGCACCTCGTCGTTCGGCGATCTGGTAGGCGCCGTTCAACAGCTTGCACATGTAATCCACCAGGCCTGCAGTCGCGTAGTACAGCTTCATCGCAACACGCTTGTCAGCAATGTCCGTCATCGGCAGGGGCATATCCTTGGCAAGCGCCTGCATCACACCAATAAACGTGTGAGCACCCTCCTGGGTGTTCACATCGAACCGACGAATCTCCGTCACGCGCGAGAAACGGCGTCTCAACTGTCCGTTGACCCGCAGCACACCCAGCAGCGACGGGAGCCCGGCGAGCACAACAGCGGCGGGGAGCCGGTCCAGCAGCACCTTCAACCAGTTCGCGACCTGTCTCAGCGAACGACGATCGCCCTCGACAAAGTGCTGAAACTCGTCGAGCATGATGATCTCGACACCGCAACCGTGTACCAGCTTGACAATCTGTTCCGTGAGGCGCGCACTCGACTGACCGGCTTGCGGAATCTCGCCCAAGGCAATCAAGATCGCTTCTGCAAGAGACCGAACGGTTGGCACAGCAGGCACGATGACGTACAAAACCGGCGCATGCCGGCGCAGCAGCTCTTCGCGCACGGGGAACTTGGCGCGATAGCATTCGAGCACGGTCGATTTTCCGGCGCCAGACTCTCCGATCGTTGCCAGGCAACCGGCCTCGCCGGATTCCCGCAGCCACTGGTGGACGTCCTCGATGCTCTTGAGCGCAGCAACGAAATCGGGATGTTCGACGATGCTTTTGCGGACATTAAATCGTTTCATGATTATCTCCTCACCGTTCGGTACGCTTCGTAACTGAAAATTCAGGAACACTATCGAATCTGACGACCGCTGGATCCACTTGATCGAACTGGGTGGAATCGTCCACGGCGTTCCCGCCAGCGGCTCCCAACAAAAGATCCTTGCTCGACTTCCCCTTGATCTGCGCAACCCATTTACGCTTCTTGAGTCTCTGATCAAGCTCCGCCTTGGCAATGTCGTCCGCGAGACGAATACGTGCTTTCCGAAGCGAGACAGGGTTGACATCGATGCTACTGTCTCGCATGGCGCCGGTGACTTCGTTGTGCATCCATCTGGTCAATTCCTTCGTGTAATCCGGATCGGTACAATCAACGCGAAGGTATTCCTTCTGGCGTGGGTCATAGACGTAGACAAAGCCGGTCTGCTCATTGAAATACCGAACCCTGACTTTTTCATCGTCGGGGATGCTGTGACGGAGCAACTGCAGTGCACTGGAGTTGTATGAAAGGTGATCAAACGTCACACCACTGTTTGTAATCGGGCGCATGATGGTGTCCGAAAACGCGATAGATAGCTGATCCGGATCGGCCGGCATATAGATGGGTGTCAGCCGTGCACTCTCCTGCCAGACCTGGGCTGGCGTCTTGCGCTTCAGGCCGCGATGTGGCGCGTGCTGGTAACACTCCACAATCCAGCGCACGACAAACACCGTCAGCTCCTCGAGAGAGACGCACGCAAGCTTCTCGGACGGGTAGTCTCCACGGTCCTTGGTGTTCGATCGGGTCGTCCCGGGAATCAAGTGAAAGAGCTGTTCCGCTATCGTGCGCATGAACCGTTCGATGCGGCCTTTGAACCATGGCGCACGCCTCGGGCAGTACACGAGTGAAATCCCCAACTCGTCACAGCCTGCTCGCATGGCGGACCCGTGGAATTCCCACGCGTTGTCCCCGACGACCATCTCTGCCACACCTCGCGCCAGCCATTCAAGGTGCCCCAGACCCAATCGATTCAACAAATCGCGCTTGCTGAGCATGGCCATTCTCATTGCCCATCCGACTTCCTCCTGGCCAGGCGAGCGCGCCCCAATATGAAAGCCCATCACCATGCGGGTGTGCGCGTCAATGATGAGCGTCAGAACCGGACGGACAATGACCATACGGGTGCGCTCACAGACACACATCAAGTTCACCGGCGTGTGGTCAATCTCCCACCGTTCGTTGAGTCGCTTTGTTTTGAGCCGGCGAAACACCGGCCGATACCGCTTCAGTGCTTCGGTGCGGCCCTCCCGGGCCGCGGTGACGAGATAGCCATTCAGTTTCTCGACATGGCGATAAAGCGTCGCTCTACTAATCTTGCGTAACAGATTTTCCGGATCACGTTCGTTATAAGCGTCAATGACCTCCTCTACGCGATCGTACAATCTCGCGACGTTGAGCTTCTGGTCATTCAGATAGTGCGTTTCGATGACATCCTCCACCAGCGCGAGCAGTGGTCCGTCGAGGACTTCACGTCGCCCCTTGTTCTCATGGCGCGGCACCACGTCCATGACATCACGTGAGTGCTGATAGCGCTTTCTCCAGCGACAGAAGGTTCGATAGTCCGGCGGCATCGATGCACCAACCTCACACGCGACCCGTTTGATGACTGTTTCGACCTCGCGAACGCGTGAGCACTTCGCCTCCTCAACGGCTCTCAGGTAGACGAGCCTCGCACGCATCACGACGAGATCCTTTTCTTCGAAGGTGGAGACATCACGCCGGGCAACAACGATCGGTGAGGCACCCGTTTCGCGTAGCGATTCGATACTGACGGACCATGTCCCGTTACCGTGTCGTGCCCAGATTTCCGTTTCATGCAGGCGTATTGGCGAGCCGTAGTCTGAGCTGAGCTCGATTCGACCATCGGGCAGCGCACTCTGGACACGCCAGACGTACTCGCCCTCACGGAACTCGACACCACGCTTAATTAAAAATTTCTGCATGGCGCACCTCCGAAGGAGCGACGTAAATGGCTGCGTCCGAGGTCAGCGGCACATCGAGATCGATGCCCGCGGCGCCATTGGCGATCCAGGTTAACGCGACGTCGCGCGTACGGGCTAGATGTACAAGGTTTCGGAAAGTTTTCGGATGCTTCTTTTCGACGAGCCGCTGTGCTTCTCGAATCCGTTCGGATAACATTCGCCCCCGCCACGGCCGCAAGAGCCGCAGAGTCTCGTGACGCGTGCCGCAGATGTAGGTGCGTTCGTCCCAAATGAAAAGAGCGTATCCGTGCTGCGCGAGGATAGCTCTCGCGCGCGCCATGCGGACCTGTACTGAAGGCTTCTGTAAATCCTTTGCAGGTTTGGCTTCGACGAAGACAACCGAACCGTCGCGGCGTACAACCTCGTAGTCGGGCGTGTACCGAAAAGTCTGGCCGGCCTCATGCAGATCAAATGTTCTATCTTGTGCGCTACGGAAGCGCAGCACCTCTGAGCTGAACTCGAGCAAGAGGGTCGTCGCCTCTTCAGCCAGGGAATACCAGGGCATCGAGCAAGCGTTTTTGACGGAGGGCGTGAAACCTCGAAAATTTCCGCCACTGCGAGTATCGTACGAAGGCATGGTGATGTCTCCTGCGCCTCTGAGGGCGCGTGGATGGAGGGGGCGCCGGCCCGTAGGGGCGAGCGCCGGCCGCGTGAATGTCACTTCCACGCAACGAGGAGACGAGTTGGGGCCTTGACGCGGATGAGGAGAGGGCTATACTGAAGCTGCGAATACCTCAGTAGTTGGTGCCCCGCTCAGCCGGGTCGAAGAAACCAATCCGTCCTAGATGGGTTGGTTTTTTCTTTTCTGTTAAATAGGCAGCACTCCTAATCCAATAGGTTGATGGGGAAATGTATTTTTGCGCGATGCTACCGATCAATCCTCGCAACCAATTCGTCCAGCTGGGTGACTTCGTCACCGTTTAGACGTGTTGCTGCTTGCACCAAACGATTGATCACCCGCAACGTGTCTGAGTGCAGGTCGTCAGGCAGTCGCAATTTCTTTTGTGAATCCCGGGCCGCCTCGAGTAATGAAGCGACATCGGCTTCGCCCATGTCCAGTGCCGCGGCGATGCGCTCGATTTGCCCAAGCAACGGCGGCGGCTTCACTCCGCGCTCGAGCTTCCACACATACTGGATCGCGACCCCGAGTTGCTTGGCCAGATTCGTCTGACTCAGACCAGCTCGCTTCCTGTAATACACCAACGCATTTGAGAATGGCGTCATCGCTTCGCACCTCGATGTTTCCTACCTCCCAATCTATGCCGTGACCCAGCCGGCCGGCAAGGGGAATTTTCTTGCTCTTATCGCCAGAAAGGATAGAAGAAGCCGTCTGCGAATTAAAAAATAGTGAGACATGTTATGGAGACGCAGAAAATTAGAAGAATATAATTTCCCTTTTTGCACAAGTAACGGCTCGGACATTTCCCGAGTAGGGACAATTCATTCGTCAAACTTCTGGACGAAGTGTGTGAGGAAATCAGGAAAAATTAATCAATAGGTGTTCAAAACGCACACAAATTTTCGATGACGGTCGAGCGATACCCGCCGTCCGATCTGCGACCGTTGTATGAGAGTTACACTTTTAGTGCAAGTCCGAATCGGATCGCAGACCGACATGGGCGCTCAAACTGGAACTCGCTGGCGGGTCGTTCCACGGGCCACTGAACACGGCATACGATCGCCTCTTACAGCGGGGTGCCGTAAGCAATCGCGTCCAATGCGCTGTAGACATCTACAGGATCGTTGTGGTTTTGCAGACAAGTGACCGGACTTTCACCGTCGAGGCGGATCGCTGGCCTCCCGAGCCAGCGGTCAGCTTTAGCCGCTCTACCGAATACCTCGCGAGCACAGGCACTCACTGCGCACAGCGAATCACCGTCCGGTCGACCGATTGCCCGCAATTGACGGGTGACCTCACGATGCACAGCGCCTGCAATCATTGATCTGACGTGGCCGGATCCCACAACTGCGGCACCAACTTCCCGGCGAGGACAGCCGGGGCAGAACAGATAACCTGTTCGCTGTTGAACCAACCAGCATCCCTCGCGTTACTATTACGTCGTATATGTGTTGCATTGGGGTCGCAAAATGTCCACTCAAGCTGATGCCGTCCCGACGTTCAAGGCTGATTTCGGCGCCTTGATGAGATACCTGCATGACGCCGACGCCAGCCCGGTGTCGATTTCGCCGCGGCGCTACAGCAGCGTGCTTCGTCTCGAACTGCAGGATCTCGCTGCGCAAGCTCATGTCCATCGGAGCACGATCAGCCGTGCGCCGGATTCCGAGACGATCCAGCGCTTTTTGCGCGAAACGCTCCGCGTGCTTCGCGCAGCCACTGACATCTCCGGCGATGTCGAGCGTGCGATTTTCTGGTTCAAGAACGAACCGCTGCGCGAGTTTGATTACAAAACGGCGCAGACTCTCGTATCTGAGGGTCGCGCGGACGCGGCGATCCAGTATCTGCAGATGGCCGAGGCCGGATTCCTCGGATGAAGCTCATGCATGTGATCGAGTCGGCCTATCGTGCCCATGTGCCCAACGTCATGGCAGTCGGCTGAATCGAACCGGCGTCGACGCCTTCTTCTTCAGGCCTGCCGCGTGATAGAGGCGGATCACGTAGGCCGGCAGCGCGTCGGCCGCCAATAGTCCATTTCCTTGCCTGCCGCAATACGGGTCTTGCGGTTCAGGGCGTACGGATAAATGCTCGAGCAATTCCTTTTTGAGCGCACCACGAGCTTGTATGTGGAGGCTGCGGTATATGGTCTCGTGCGACACCTGATAGTCCCTGTTGACCGCGTACACGTGCTTAAGCCAACCGGCGATCTGCTCGGGCGACCACTGCAGCCGGAGCTTGCTTGCCACGACCTGGGCAAGTTCGCGGTTCTTGACGAACTTACAGATTTGTGGGCGACGGGCTCGTTCCCAAGCATGTTCGTCAGCATTGCTCGCCCGATAGCCCGGCATACCTCCGTTCCGCTTGAGCTCGCGGCTAATGGTCGACAGAGCACGTCCGAGTTGATTCGCAATTGCGCGAATCGAACGCCAGAAATCATCGAGCGCGAAATCTCTTCCCGCTCGGCAAGAGTCAGTGCCAATCTCGAACGGTGCCGTTGCTTTGGCTGTATGCCGCCCGTTTCCGCCAGAATCCCGTGTATCGACGAATGGTTCCGATCAAACAGCTGGGCGATCTGCTGCAGCGATTCGCCCTTGCACCAGCGCTCCCACATTAACGCCTTCTGGCTGTCTGTATAGTAGATCCGCCGTCTCTGTTTCATTGCAACACTCCTTGCTGCTATGCAGCCTCAAGTGTGTTGCATCGACGGGTTGAATCCGCAAGCCTCAAGTGTGTTGCATCGACGGGTCGAATCCGCAGCCGCCATCCGCCCGATTAGGACTGTGTGTCGTCGTGCCGAGACGATCGGCGCGGCGCTCCCTTGCCCGTCATTTTGTGACGAACAATCTCCCATCAGTCTCAACATAATAGGACTTACATGGGACTCCTAGATTTCCTATGCTGCTACCTATTGATCGGAGGCGTATATGAAATCAAAAGGAATCGTAAAACGGCTTCACCGTGCGCTCCCGAAGCCGATTCTTAGACTTATGGAGCAGAACACACGTCTGCGGGCACAAGTTGAGGAGTTGAAGCGACAAATTGCGGCTGAGAGAAAGCTAAATCGGGAGATGGGGCGACGATGCAGAGTCTTGCCCACGATCTTTCAGGGGCGAAGGGGCGAACTGCTCGTCGCGGACGTCAGTCGCGGAGCGTTAATGGATTACGCTTCAAGGTTCGATGTGCGCACGCCGGAGAACGCGAAGATCGAGGTAAAGGTCAGTCGTGCGCATGATAAGTCGAATGAGGACTATTCGGAGTACAGGGAGAGCTATGCGAAGACCTATTGCTGGATCTGGAGCAACGTGTTGGGCTCGGTGCGTCGCCCGAAGAGGTACGACTTCCTTGTCCTGATTGGTGAGATGCCAGTGGGAGAAGGGCGTGACGACGTTCCCGAACTCGCTTACTTTCTTGTGCACGTGAGTGAGGTTAGAGCCCTAAGCACTATAGGTTCAGGTGGGCGTCTGGCAATACAGCTTGGGACGAACTTCGAAACCGTGCGATCTGTTGCGAAGCCTCTCATCGGTTGCAGAGTATCACTGCCCGAACTAGAGGCGGCAATCCGCGCAGGACGCGAAACTCTATAGCCGGGCCGGTACCGGGGGCGCCCCCTCGCCGTCGGACAGTTCACGCCTGCGCTGGCGAGATCGCGCCCTTGTGAACAGACACGCAATTGTGCGGCGGACGGCCGCTTGCCAGCCTAATTCGGTCAATGGCCTGCCCCCTTACAGATCTTCGAGCGGCGGCTTGTTCGATTCACTCGAGCTTCTTGGCTGGGCCGCGGCCGCTAACTACGTATCGATGAAGGGCCGAAGTGAGTGGGTAGGGGTCCAGACGGAACATCGCGAGAAGAATAGGTTCTTGAACGGTTCAGTGTATTAACTCACTCCTCGCCGTCGAAAACTGACGTCGCATGCTTGCGGCGCTCCTCGCGCCAGTACTTCGGAGTTTGCCGCGGCACGCGTTTGGCTGGCATAGACTTGGGAGTCTCAGCAATCAAGTCATCGTGTCGTCGCGAAGGTGCCTGACTAGCTACGCGCGGAATCCCACGCTCTGAGGGCGCCGAGAACTCTTGCAGAAAACTGGTTTCTACGACAGGGATACCTAGATCCACGGTCCGTCGAAACAACGGCTCAGGCTCTATCGGCCGTTGGTCAGGCCTTTGGGGTATCTGACCAGACTGCCGGCCGTCTGACATTGACCCGCCTAAACGAAGTGCTTCGACGACTGAGGCACTGACCGGGGCACGGGGCAGGGCCACGCGTGTACCGCCGAATTTGCCCGCCCGGATGCCATCCCAGGGGCGAGCATAAACCACAGCCTCCCGCGGTTCAGCGCTCGCCGGATTGGTCGCGGCACCTCCTTCCAATCCGTAAATTGGTGTCCACGAAGGCTCCGCCGGACTCTTGCCATAGAAAGCGAAGTACGCCCCCGTGGAGCAACGCGCCCTCGCATAAGCCTGCGCTGCCAAGTAGGCAGCGTGAAATCGTTTCGTTTCCTTCTTTCCACGATGAATAGCTGCCATAGTCTCTACCAACACCGTCGCGCCCATGGCAAAAATCGGCAGCCCGCGCTCAAGTGCAACCTCCAACATCTTGCGGACATCGGCCTCTGTCTTATCATCCCGCTGGAGAGCAAGAGCAGCTGAAACGATGGCGCCGTCCGCCAAATAGGGGACCCACTCAACAAGGTTATCCACCCAGTGTCGACGGCGCTGCAGACGCCGGTCCTTGAGCAAGAGGTAAGCGCCGGCAGCTGCGGCCACCGGATCTCGTCGCTTGGCATAAAGCGACAGGTCTGCCGCGTCCCAGGCTTCGGCTAGGCGATTCGCATCTGAAATCGCACCGCGCGCCAGATAAGACATGATCAAATCGTTGTCCGGCTCGGAGCGCCCGATGGTGATTTCGAGCGTATCACCCTCCTCCGTCGGACTGCGCGTCAAAGCCACGCGCACAGGGCCACCTGGAGGTAGCGCCACCAGGCGCCAAGCCACCTCCTCACCACCGATCTGCAGCAAATGAGGTGCCTGCGGGAGGTCGAGGACAATCATCTGCATCCCATTATCACGCCTCCGATCGACCGCTCGCGCGTCTTGGGCTTCCCATCGGCCATCACGCAAGGCCCATAGCGTCATCCATACCTTGCCGATACGCCTCGGTGGAATATTCCCCGATACAGCGCTAGTCTGCAGATGGTGCAGTGAGCGGAACGGCGCCACCCATTGCAGCCACTCGTGCGGGCTGTCGTTTCCGAGATCCAGCGTGGCACTACCCCGACTGCCGTGCAATTCAGCCGTCTGCTGCAGAGTCTCCCCGTTGGGCAGCCTGCCCAGCACATGCACCCGATCTAGACCCTCTGCTCGCGGCGAAAGCTCAAACTGCGTCGGCCGCCCCGCCGAGGCAACCCCGCTGGCGAGCACCGTCCCATCGGGGGCATAGACGTCGACCGGCAGAGTCAAAAGCCGCCTTTCTCTCGGCCAACCTGATACAGACACGGTCAATTGCACCATGGCCGTCCTCCTTCAAGGTATGACGAAGCGGGAGGTAAAGACCGCTTTCGTAAGAAATCGTCGAGTGATTACCTGCTCGCCGTACTCATTGTTCATGGCATTGGTACCGTACGTCCATTCACCCTGCTCCTTGATAAAACGGGCAGGGCCAGCCGCGAGCGTCTTGACGTCTCTCAGCTTCGCAGCATCCTCCATGAACGCACGTGCCACGGGCCGATAACCTTCTGGTTCGATATCCAACTCCACCACCACGGAAGGTCGCCGAGTCTGGACGTGCATCGGCACATTCCAGTTACCTTCGCCTTCTGTCTGGCCCAATTTCTGCCGTTCACCCCTCTCCGCCTGCTGTGAGAGCGTCAGCAGCGCCGCTGCGGCATCGCGCAGGTCGGATACACCAACACCATAGCCTGGCCCAGCGGTATCTTGGCTTCCGCAATGCCCCTGTAACGCCTGCAACAGCGCCGCTGTGAACCGAGCCACACCGTCCGGTGGCGCATAGGCAAGCCGGCTTGTGGTGGTCGCGCGCAGAACAGCCCATTCAGTGGTCTGCGGTGCACCATTCCGTCTACCGCTGATTAGCGCTCTTGGGCCGTCGATCTGGTTGATCAGTTCCTCGCTGAGTTCCATACAGGCGTCGATCAAGAAAGTCAGGCTAGCTGATGTCTTGCGGATCGAAGCTTGGCAAGTGTTGGACACATGGAAGACCCCCTGCCAGAGATCATCCGGATCTTCGCCGAAATCGTCAGCCACCAAGAATTGGCTAACGCCGTCGCTTACGCCATGTCCACAGAAATGAAACACTCCGCGACTGTTGGGATTAGCACCAAGCCTACTGAGCCATTGTATGTAGGCAGCCTTGATATTGGCCAAGGTTGGCCGCGTGGTCGGTGAGACGGTGCCAGATGGCGCCTCGTAAGGATCGGCAGGTGAAGTCAACATCACCAGCGAACCTAGCGGCGCATCAGGGTTGTGGAACGCTAGGTCAGGCGGCAGTTGTTGTCCAGCCGGCATCGCGTCGGCGCCGCTCAGAAACCAATCCGCCATGGCCACCGCGGACAGCCGCGGCGAACGGAGCGACTTCAAGCCACCGTATCCCGCTGCGGCCAAGCTCGGGTATTCGCCACAGCCAACCAACAGCACGTGAGTCGCAGTGATCGTCGGGTTTTGCCGCACTGCATCCGATTCGAAGACCAGTCCCATCATGCGCCCTCGTTCAATCGGGACGCCAGCCGCTTGTAGAAACTCGGCCGCGCGAAATAGCCGCCATGAGCCTCCAGGAGCCCGTAGCCTGTGTCGAAGCGGTAATCGACCACGCCGTTGAAGACTTTCTCCGCGCAGAATGAAAACACATCGTTCGTGTCGTATACATTCAACCAGCGCGCAGCGCTCGCCGGTCGCTCCAGTCGGTCCTTGTCGGGGTTGATCGACGGCTTTAGTAGTTTCGCGCCATAAAGATCCATCTCCGCAAACAAGGCCACTTGTGACCCCACGGTAACGAACTGGTCTACTTTGACATCAGGTGCGAAGTAGGTGAGCAGGTCGTACATAATGACGCCGCCCAGGCTGTGCCCGATAACGATGAGTCGATCGTCGCCGTCCTGTCTGGCTGCCTCGGCCGCGCGCAGATTAGCCAGCACGTCCTCAAGGATCTTGCCCGGCTTCTCCGGGGTGCCACGCTTGTCCAGGTAAACAAAGACGTCACCGAGGAAGCGCGATGCTTTGGCATGCGCCCACTTACGCCCCGTACCAACAACTGCTGCTGACAAGACGTCGCTAGGCGCGCTGGCCAAACGGCTAACCGCCTCGCGCAAGGACTGAAGCCAATTGCCCAAGCCCAGTGTCTCCGGGACCTTTCCCCCCGCATGAGCTACGCGGAAGGGTTCGATCTCCGTCATCAGCCGCTCAACGAATGCTTGGTTGGACAATGACGGCTCCTGAAAAGCCCAGGCTGGAACGGGATGCTTCTCCGCATAGGCCACGGAAGCCACATAGCCGTCGAGTACCTCGCGATAGCCCTGACTAGACTGCTGTATCGCGGATGCCGTATCCCAGACGAGGTCCACGGCTGTCGCGAAACCCTTGGTCTTGCTGAGTCGCCCAAGGTTTACGCCGTCGCGCCCGTACTGGAATCGCGCTTCGCCAAGCCAAATCTCGGAATTGGCAACAACGCCGCCGGCACCACCAAGCGCAAGCGCCTCGACATCATCCGATCCTGACGGCACGGAGGCCTGGTTCCAACGGAATTTCACCCCTTCGCCGCCCCAGTAGGGAAAGAAAACAGAGACCTTCGCGACATCGAGACCGAGTCCGGGCGCGAGTAGCGTTTTCAGAAACTCCGTTTTGCAAGCCACCCCCTCCGCATAGTCCAAATCCTCGATCCGGTTATTGACACCGTGCACGAAAACGATGGGCATTTTCCTCCTCCTTGCGCTTGATTTTTTTGCGATCACACCTTCAATGATGACGTCGCCTTTTACCGTGTTAATTTAGCTGACCCATACTAGCAAGATCGGAAGCAGTTACTGACGAGGTTGCAGGTAAATTGCATATTCCATCACCTGCTTGGCGTTACGCTTTCCTTGCGCCTTATACACGTGATTCATCTGAAAAATTTCTATTCTATGTGCAACATCGCTCAGATGCTTTAGAGTTCCCTGAATGGACGCTGTGCCGGAATTTGAATAACTCCACAGACAAGACCACCCGTTTGCAAGACAAGCGTGCAAGACCTTAGCGATCTCTCGCTCGATCAATTCGGGACGTCGCCCACTAAGCGATGAAGCAAATCGAGCAGGACTACCGCGCTGAGGTAATCGCCCTTTTCCAGATACCGAATGCGGCTGGTATCGCACGATGGCTTCCAGCACATGGTAGTAACGACTGTACTCGTCGCGAGTGTAGGGCGGATCGACGTACACGCACACTGGGCGTCGACTTACATGCTGTGTCAGCTGTCCCAGCGCGGCCTCCCAGGGTCCAGGCATCACCTCGACTGGATACTTGACATGCTCACTCTCCTCCGCCAATCTCGTTAGACGGACGAAGAATTCATGTGATACCGACAATGAGCGTTGCTTTAGCGCGTCTGACAAGTCACCGCGCCGCTTACCGTCTGAAGCTATATCAAGTTTAGGTTGTGCGAAGTGTCCCCCGTACGTATACGCACAGGCGCTCGCCGCGCATACCAGCGCGCCAAGCGCCCACCTCCGATCGCGCTCCTCCGGCAAATCGTCAATTGCCTGGCGCAGGCAATCCAGCTCTATCCCTTGGCGCTCGCCGAAGTAAAGACCGGAGTAAAGATGCGACAAGAGGTGACCATGGCGCCATGCATCTGTTACGGCCTCGATACCGCCGAGGCACTCCAGCTCCCAAGCCAACGCACGACGCCGAAGACTATCTGCAACCGATTCCTGTACAGTTTGTGATAGCTCTGAATTTAATAAGCGATCCTCTTCATCGATTCGCTTGCGATGCTCGTCGGAAAGCGATTCATAACGGGATCTCGCACCTCGTATCACCTCCTCCGCAATCACATTCCCGTGCGCAAGCGTCATCCCCCCGCCTTGGACGAGTCCGAGGTATCTACAAAAAATCTGTGCATCTGACGCGATGGTAGGGTAGTGGCGTGAAAAAGCGCCCGCCATGGCACCGGAACCACACATTAAGTCCATCAACGTGGTTCCGTCCGATTCCAAGGCATTCACTATGTCCAGAAGTTGCCCAGCCAATGCAGCCTTCGAGCCCATGTAATTCGCAGATCGAGCAAATAGCCCGCTACGACTTGCAGCCAGTTGTCGGTGCCGCGCCCTGCTTCGGGCCGCTCGATCTATGAGCGACACATCGAGCGTGTATGCCCGATATTCGCGCAAATCTAGTTCTTGCCATGAGGGCGCTTGCTTACAGATATTGTCCGTGGCTCCCCCCGCCACCCACAGCGGCAAAAGCTGCATCCACAGCTCTTCCGCCGATGACCGAACTGCAGTAGCTCCGGCGGTCACACACGTGTTTGAACCGAGAGGCGTAATGATCGCCGGAGCAAAAAGATCATCAGTGAGTTGCGGTTCAGTTCCCCAATCGAAGGAGGAGGATGTGAGGGCGCGGAGCCGATCGAATTGGCTTTGTGACACCCACGCTTGGTCGTCGGGTCCCGTGATCGCCGGAAGCAATCCAATCCGTCTCCACGGTGTATGCGTCGGATCCGACTCGTCAAACAATCGAAGCAGCGGCACGTCATCAGTTGTCTTTATCAAGTTGCCACCGCTACGATGAGACCAAAGGGAGAGTCATGCGGATCACTTGCCAAGCGTAACCCTGCGCCAGGGAGCCATGCCATGAATAGAGAGGAGTTCATTCCCTTATGAAAATTCATGACCCAAACGCCCCCTGGTGCCAAATGGCGCGCAACGGATGTTAGCGTCTGATGCATGTCGCATGCGTAATGCATCACATATGCACTCAATGCAACGTGGGTATCCTGTCTTCCGGAATGGAACTCGTCTTCAGTCAAGATAGGAAGACCCGCGTTGTGCGCCGCCAGCCGAACTTCATCACCGATATCAAAACCTCTAATCATCGGCACCTTCGCTGGCAAAGTTGTTCCCAAGATCGTCCCTGGCCCGCATCCGATATCAAGTACCGTTGCGCAAGATGAGTGACTCCTAATCTCCTGTGCATGACTAAACAAGAACTCGTAACATGCTATGTTTCTCGTCGGATCGATCTCAAGTTCGTAGCGATCTCCTAGCCAATTGAAGAACTCTGCAACCAAATGACCGCGCGCGATATCATCCGACACCGGTGCCATGTAAGTATGCTCAAAAACGCGAGTCCATCCAGAGGATCCATTACGCCACACGGTACTAGGCGCCGAACAGGTAGAGACCAAAACAGCCAAGTTTGACGAGCGATACGTCACCGTGACATTCGGCTCACGCAGCAACCTACCAATCAACGCATCATCGGCGGGAAGAATTAAGCGATCGGCATTAGTCACTGGACAAATCCACAATTCGTTTCGCAATGCGACGATGAACACCATCGACCCGCATGTGCAGACTCAAGGCGACATATGTGAGCTGCCCCATTCGAAGTTGCGTTTGCGTGGATGCCCCCGTAGGCACACCCTCCGCCAATAGCGATTGGGCGAGCTGAATCGAGCCGTATAAGCTGTAGGGCAAGCCAATGAAGGCTTCCACAGTGCGCCATACAAACACCCAGTCCACGATGTTCTCGCCATCGTCATCACCGACTCTAGGCGAGGCCCATACTGAAACAAGGCCTTCTGGCGAAGGAGAGCCATCTGCCCTGGGTACATGTGGCACAACCAGCAATGCACGACGCGTGGAACGATGCTGAGCACCTGTTCTGTAGCAGGATTCAAGTTCTCGTCTAAACGCCTTTACCTGCCCACCTTCCTCCAAGATTTTCCCAATACGACTCTCCGGCCCGATCAATACCTGGGATGCGTAACGCTCCAGATCCTTATCTTGCGCTCGAAGATATGCGGGTATCGGGTCTTGCTGAGGAGCCTCGAGCACGAGCTTGAACGCGATCAGTTCCTTCAGTGTCTGAAATGCATCATCCGCCGATTGCCGAATCGCTGCTCGGCGAAGCACGTCTATGATCACCGGATACGCCTGTGCCGCAGTGCGGCAGCGAACCCCATCGATCGGTTCAAGCGATTGCGACTCCAGCATCTTGCGCGCCAAAACGTCCAAAGTCGGATTAGATTCCTCTGCTTGATAAGGCTCCCCTATGATTTCCACAGGAGCGTTCTCGTAGAGTGACTCGACCAGTTCCTCCGGGGTCTTCACGATTTTGATATTCTGCTGCAACACTGGTCTCAGATCTCGAACCGAGTCAGAGGCGATATCAGCGAGTGAAGCGATCTCATCGATAGACCAGTCGACTTCCTGCTTCAGGCGACGAACTGTTTCGCTGTTATCGCACGCACGCCCCCATCCAAAAACATACAAGCGACCATCACCACGTGCGGCGGACTGGCATACCTGTGCCACCGCTACCTGCCAGAAATCCGGCAAGCCACCGCCTGAATTCGGGCGGTCGTCGATTACAACCACATGAGAAAATAAGTCTCGTGGCAGTTCGTCTCCCCCCGCAAAGGTAGGCCGATCTGATAGGCCTACCTGCAACCCGATCAGGGGAATTGACCCTCGCACTCGTTCAGGGGTCAAGATTTCCGCGTTTTCGACTCCTTCACAATCATCGAGGCTGTCGCCCCACTTCACATTGCCGTCAATCAATACTTGTGCACGGGAGCCATCGGACGTAAACGCGATGCGCAGATCGTTGGGGAGCGTCTGATCGGTCAAATATTGAGCACGCAGGATTCCGCTTGCAACTGCAAGCGCCAATGCAATTTGCGGAACCGCTTGCACGGGTTGCTCCTGTAGCAAGCTGCCCATCGAGCACATCTCGGTCGTCTCAATGTCGAGCCACTTCCGCAGATGCTCTACTGCGTCGCCCAGAGTCGCCTCGCCATCCATCTTGTGATTCTGCGCTACTAGTTCCACCATGCCCAATCTCGGATCAGGGAATGTGGGACTGGACAGGCATGCACGTCGTCGAACCAAAACAGTGCCAAAGCGTGCAAAATTATGTGCAGTTGTGCATTCTCCCTGAACGCCTACGACACTCGCGATGGACAGCCGTCCACGACGCTTATCTTTGTCGCGATTCTCGCTGTTCGATTCCATGCTCGATGCATTGCTTTCACCATCGACCACCGGCGATTTTGTCGCTTCTTCTGCCTCGACAATTGCTTGTCGGATATGTTCGAATGTCACCTCGTTGTGCAGAAACTGCAGCCCAAGAGTCAAGTCGATATGGTGAGGACGACCATCATCTCCGTGAAATGTGTACTGCTGAATTCGTTGGCGCAGATCATAGAGCGCCTCCATCATGGGAAGCAGGCCCACGTCAGGCAAAATCAGATAATATTCATCACCGCTCGGGTGAAAAGGTAGCCCTCCGTGATGCAGGCATAGATCGTGCAATTCACGATTAACCATGCGAATTGCCTCGTCTCCTTTTTCATGGCCGGCTTGGTCGTTCAGGTTTTTGAACTTATCCAGATCGGCAAACAGAATCGCGATAGACCCTTTGTCGGGAGACAATTCTCGTAAACGCTCCACTGACTTCGGCAAGCGAACGCGTACAGACTCCCGTTTCCAAGCCAAGCCACCGGCAGGCCGCATATCTTCGCCCCACAGTGCTTTTGCCAAGACCTTCAGCCGTGGAAGAATCTCTTGCTCCTCTGCTGTCTGAGGAAAGTGATCGGCGAATACGATAAACTGCACATCGGCACTTAAATCACCTTTTTGCAGTACGTGGGGAGGCACACTGCCTTCAATTGCGCCCCAAAGATATTTCTGGTCGAACTGTTCGATTTGTACCCTAAGGCGACCGGCGAACAATGATTTTGCAATCACGTCGAGACGACGCGTCACCTCCTGAGGCGAAAGAAACTGCCAATTGGTCTCCTCGATCAGTTTTTCCAGCGCGTCCTTCGCTTCACTGGTGGTCATTTCCATGTCGCGTCATTTTCCCCGTTAGTAATCTGCGAGCCTGAGCGACCAATTGAAGTGCTTCGATCACTCCGCTCGTAGACGGATATGTTGTTTGAAAGCGACTCGACGATTGCGCTTGAGCAGATGCATTCGCAACACAGACGCTCACCCCCACAGCCTGAAGCAGCTCGACGTCGTTATCGTTATCGCCTATCGCCATGACCTGATTTGGTGGAATCCGCAAATAGCTCAACAGGGACTCCAGTCCTACCGCCTTGCTCGACCCGAACGGCCGAACCTCAATATAGCGCGATCCACTCACCGTCGGTGCAATGCCCCGAATGTGCTCGAGTGCGGCCGCGAGTTGCGTTCGTACGGCAGTGTCCTCGGACCAAAGCAATGCCGCAACGCAATTGGCGTCCGAAGGAACTGACTCCATCGGAGATACCGGGAGTCCATTGAATTCCCGCTCGGGGGGTATATCTTGGCCAACGAATGTTGCCCATTCACCATCCAACCGCCCGGCGAGATCCGCATGCAACCAATACAGTAGGGCACTCCCCCCGACGCTTGATACCGCACTCGCCAGCGCGCTAATCGACTCAGGACCAAGAACTCGTTGCGCCAACAGTACACCAGCGGCCGTCATGACGACGCTACCGTTGTAGAGAATGACCGGAATGTCTTTATGTCGAGATACTGCTTCGATCGCAGCCCGAGCTCCTGCAAGCGCGCGGCCAGTAGCAAGCGTCAGCGGTACGCCGCGGGATTTGAGCCGATTCACCAAGTGAGATCGCTTACTCCACTCAGTTTTGGTCGGCAAGTCATCGGAATTTGTCAGCAGGGTGCCGTCCAGGTCGAGCACGACGAGTTCGACCTGAGCAAAGGGCTTTAGGTCCTGAACATCAGACAGGGCGTTTGGGAGGGGAGCCGGTCGGCCGATCGACGATGAACACATGATGCCTAGAACGCCGTTTCCGGCTTGTTGTGGTGTAGCCCAATGCGTTGACCTCGTATTCTGTCATAGTACCCCGCGCACTAAGACAGTCCCTGAGATCAGGCAAAGGAATAAAAGCGTCATCGCAATACTGCACGACAACGCGCTTCCAGCCAACTTCGCTCAGCAATTTCTGAAGGTAATCGAGTCTCATTGCCTGTCGGAACTGAGTACTCTCCACACCAATTGTTTTGGGAAGCCCTGCAAGGCTGTCCGGATTAGTTCGGGGCCGGCTCAACTGGGCCAAAGATTCCGGCAGATGATAGTAACGGGCATAGTCCCGGTCGTTGTACGGAGGATCGAGGTAGAGCAGATCGAAGTTGCGGCCTCGCAAGGTTTCCAACGCGTCGCCGCGAAGAGCTTGTCCAGAGGGGAAGCCCGAAGATACCGGCAGGAATGATAGGCTGAAGGGACGCAAAGCCTTGCGATCCCAGTGTTTAAGGTGGGCATAGTAGGTGCCGGCCGTGTTGGCGCACGCGTCCATCGCGTCAACAAATGACGAGACTAAGTGCGCACGCTCCGAGGTCGACAGCCACCCGCTCTCATTCCATCGGCACATCTCGTCCCAAACGCCCGCAATGCGAATCGCATTTTCGACGGTGAAAAACATTCTCTGTCTGGCAAACTCGTTCACGATCCATGACCGTGGGTTGCGCTGTTGAACCAAATGGTCAAGTACCGCTTCCCGCGAGTCCAGATTCAAATTGCGACGGACATGTAAATATCTTGGCACACTCGAGCAAACCACCCGGGTATGTTGAAAGGCATGCGGCATGGACAGAATGTCGCAAGTGGTGACGCGAACATCGCGCTGCCGCAGTGCAGCACCAATAGTTCCGAGCCCCCCGAAAGCATCGGCCGCCGTCTGGATTCGCATCCCATCGAGGGCTAGGCCGACCACTGCCTCGAGCGTCGAGGATTTCGAGCCGAAATAGCGCACAGAATCGCCTCTCCCTATGATGACGCGAATGGCTCAACGCGTACGTTAATCTGATCTGAAAATGTGTCTCTCATCCAGTTCAGTAGCAGCGCACGCTCGACATCCGGTAGACCGACTATTTTTGCGCGCAGCCGCTCCTGCTTACGCCGAATACGTTGTCGGTCACGGTACGATTCGCCCACCCATTGCAGATCGGCCGGAACGGTTGGCGGATCGTAATTGAGCCAAACACGCTCCTCTCGAGCGCAGCCGTGACTCCCCACGCTAAACGAGAGTTCCCGCCAATCACGAAGACGCTCGCTGTAAAGATCGCTGCCATACCCCGAGATCATTACAGGGCACGGAACGTTGACTAGGACATCAAGCAAAGCTTCGTGATCCAACGACGTGTACTCATGACGATAGATTGCCGAGCGACGGCGCGTAGTAGGTAGATACGGCGGGTCCAGATAGATGAACTCAGCTCCTTTAAACTCGAAGGACCTCAAAAATTCCAATGCGTCACGTTGAACAAGGCGCAAGTTCGGAACTTCGTCGCCACGCCACCGGGCCAGCACCTCCGGGTCCGACTCGATGCCAATGCTCACGGACGCGGGAAGCTTGTTCCGTAGCACCGCTCCCATGCCCAGATACGCCTCGATGTACGTCTCGTGCTCCGGGATGAGATTGATCAAGCGACGAAATAGTTGGCCTTTGCCACCGGGATATGTCATGCAAGGAGCATCGTCGGAATTGACGATGGTGTCAAGTGGCCTATGCGTCCGTCCGACAGACGCTGGACCGGACGCAGCACCAACGCAGTCGCACAAGCACTCGGCCGGCGTTGCAGCGTCGCATCAATTTTTCGACCTCGGATAAGTGCGCGAGCACTTACATCACAACCTCGATCATTCGATCGCCCCCCGGATGATGAGCCGACAAAAAGGCGGCCACTACCGCTTTGCGAACAGCCACAAGTCGCGGTTTTGCTCATGGCGGCGGACAGTGCGAAGGTGTGAAACTCCAAATGTATTCACATTTATTGATAGTAATTTCACAAAAACAGAAGTTATGTAAATATAGTGCAAAATATCTCTGTCTTTACCTCAAATATTCAAAGACAACTTATTGAGACTGCGGACATCTTTTCTGAGAGACAACACGTGTTGCTAGGTCCGTCACCTGCCCTTCATCCCCGTACCGGCAATCGTCAAACCAACTGTACAGGTACTGTACAGAAAACCGTCGCTAAACTGACCTCCATCCCAGTCAAGAACCGAATGGAGAATCCGCGATGGAATTCCTCACCCTGAGCGCGCTGCCCGCCGGCATGCTGTTCGCGCTCGTCACGACGATCACGCCCGGCCCGAACAACACGATGCTGCTCGCGTCCGGCGTCAATTTCGGATTCCGCCGCACGATGCCGCACCTGTTCGGCATCAGCATCGGCGTCGCGATCCTGATGCTCTGCGTCGGCTTCGGGCTCGGCGAGGTGTTCAAGCGCGTTCCGCTGCTCTACACGATCCTCGAAGCCGCGAGCGTCGCGTACCTGCTGTACCTCGCGTGGCGCATCGGCACGTCGGGCGAAGTGAAGGCAAACGGCGGCAAGCCGCGGCCGATGACGTTCATCGAAGCCGCCGCGTTCCAGTGGATCAATCCGAAGGCATGGATGATGGTGCTGACCGCCGCGACGACGATCCGCCTGTCCGCCGACTACGGGATGAACGCCGCGTGGATGGCCGTCGTGTTCATCCTGATCGGCTTCCCGTGCATCAGCCTGTGGGCCGCATTCGGGCTCGGCCTGCGCCGCTTCCTGTCGAATCCCCGCGCGCTGCGCCTCTTCAACGTGACGATGGCCGTGCTGCTGATCCTGTCGCTGTATCCGCTGGTCGCGCACCTGCTGGCGTAGTGAGCGCTCACCGCGCGCCCGTTGAGATTCGCCCGATGCAGGCGTACCCTTTTGGTACGGGCGCGCGCAACCGTTTGGCCGGTTGCGCCGCTGCTGCCGGGAGAGTGTCGATGAAGCCACTGCTGAGGGCGGGCGAACACATCGAGGGGATGCACTGGATCGCCGAGTATCACCCGCTCACGCACGAGATTCGCGTGCTGCGCGAAGACATCGAGATCGGCATCTACTGCGCGCCGCCGACGATGTTCGGCGAAGAGGAAGACATGGGCGCCGCGAACCTCGCCGATCATCGCAGCCGGGAGGCCGCGCTGCGCGCATATCTGCGCAACTTCGTGAAGCAACACGACGCGGAAGAATAGCCGGCGGCCCGACGGCCGCCGTAGCGACGGGCCGGCGCATCGCACCGGCCCGCGCTTCGCTCAATGCCCGAGCGATTCGATCTTGCCTGCCGGCTGGGTCACGCCATGCGGCCGCGCCATCTGCTTGATCAGCAGCGCGACACACGCGAACACGCCCGCGACGGCGATCGTCGCGAACACGCCCGCGAACGAGAAATGCCGGCGCGTCAGCTCGGCGACGAGGAACGATCCCGCAATCCCGCCGAAGCGGCCGACGCCGAGCATCCACGCGACACCCGTGCCGCGCCCCTCGGTCGGATAGAACGCAGCGGCGAGCGCCGGCATCGACGATTGCGCGGTGTTCATCAGCACGCCGGCCACGAACACGATCAGCACGAGCAGCCCGACGTTACCGGCCGCCTGCCCGATCGCATAGACGCTCACCGCGGTCAGCGCGTAGCACACGGCGATCACGCGGTTCGCGTTGAAGCGGTCCATCAGCACGCCGCACAGCACCGCGCCCACGCCGCCGAGCGGGAACAGCGCGGAGATCAGCGTCGCGCTCTTCGGCGTCAGGCCGGCATCCTTCAGCAGGATCGGCATCCAGTTGATCGACGCGTAGAAGATCACGAGCCCCATGAAGTACGCGAGCCACAGCATCACCGAGCCGACGAGGTACGAGCGCGACAGCACGACGCCGAGGCCTTTGCTGCCGGTCTGCGGCGCGGCTTCGGTCATCGCGAACGAGCCGGCGTTCAGCGCATCGCGCGAGATGCGCGCGAGCGTCGCGCGGATCTTGTCGACGGCGTGGCCGTTGGCGACCATGAAGCGCACCGATTCCGGCATCTTCAGCAGCAACAGCACGCCGAGCAGCAGCGGCGTCACGCCGCCGAGGATCAGCACGCTGCGCCAGCCGAAATGCGGAATCATCCATGCGGCCAGGAAACCGCCGAATGCGGCGCCGAGCGGGAAGCCGCAGAACATCAGGTTGATCACGGTCGCGCGGCGCTTGTCCGGGCAGAACTCGCCCATCATCGTGACCGCATTCGGCATCGCCGCACCCAGCCCGACGCCAGTAATGAAACGCAGGACCGTCAGGTGCCCGATGGTCGTCGAGAACGCGGACATCAGGCATGCGACGCCGAACAGGAATACCGAGCCGAGCAACAGCGAGCGGCGCCCGAGCTTGTCGGACAGCGGGCCCGACACGAGCGCGCCGCACGCGAGACCGAACAGCGCGGCGCTCAGCACCGGCGCGAGATCGGGCTTGGTGAGGTTCCATTCGCCGAGCAGCGACGGCGCGATGAAGCCGATCGCGGCCGTATCGAAGCCGTCGAGCAGCACGATCACGAAACACATGAGGAACACGAGCCATTGAAAGCCGCCGAACGGCTGCTCGTTGATGAAGGTCTGGACATCGACCACGGGTGCGCGATTCATCGCGAGTCTCCTGATATATAAGCGACGCGGCCTCGGAACCGCGTCTTGCCTTTGTGCGCACACCGGCCATCCGGTGCACCGCGCGCCGATACTCTGCCGGCGCGTTCATTCATCGGCGACGGCCCGCCAACCATCAACGGGCGTCGCTCAGGATCGAATTACAGCTGGTGTTTAACCGGCCGCACCTAGGCGGCCCCATCCTGCTCCTTGAAGATCTTGTCCGCGAGATGGAATGCGGAATTCGCGGCCGGCACGCCGCAATAGATCGCGGTCTGCAGCAGCACTTCCTTGATCTCGTCGCGCGTCACGCCGTTGTTGCGCGCGGCGCGCAGGTGCAGCGCCAGTTCCTCGCCGCGGTTCAGCGCCACCATCATCGCGATGGTCAGCAGGCTGCGCGTATGGCGCGGCAGGCCGTCGCGCGTCCAGATCTCGCCCCATGCATAGCGCGTGATCAGGTTCTGGAATTCGTCGGTCACCTCGGTGCGGTTCTCGAGCGAACGATCGACGTGCGCGTCGCCGAGCACCGCGCGACGCACCTTCATCCCTGCTTCATAACGTTCCTGGTCATCCATCGCCGGCACCTCACGCGGTCAGGAAATCGAGCAGCGCGCGGTTGAAACCGTCGGTGCACTCGATGTTCGAAATATGCGCGGCGTCGAATTCGACGTGCTGCGCACCCGGAATCGCGGCGGCAAGCGAGCGGCCCTGGTCGGGCGGCGTCGACATGTCCTTCGCGCCGGTCACGACGAGCACCGGCAGCGCGATGTCTTTCACCTCTTCGCGCAGGTCGGCTGCGTTCAGCGCGTCGCAGTTCGCCGCATAGCCGTCCTTGTCGGTATGCACGAAAGTGTCGCGGATCGCATCGAACAGGCGCGGCTCGCGTTCGACGAACGCGTCCGTGAACCAGCGCGGCAGCACGGCGTCGGCGAGCGCGGCCATCCCTTCGGCACGCGCCTTCTGCGCACGCGGCGCCCACACTTCCGGCGAGCCGATCTTCGCGGCGGTGTTCGACAGCACCGCGCGAACGATGCGCGACGGGAAGCGTGCGGCAAGCGCTGCGCCCGTCAGCCCGCCCATCGAGATCCCGCAGAAATGCGCGCGCGCGATGCCGACGTGGTCGAGCAGGCCGATCACGTCGCCGGCGAGCTGCTCGATCGTGTACGAACCGGCCGGCGCGTCGGAATGGCCGTGGCCGCGCGTGTCGTAGCGCAGGATGTTGAAGTGCTGCGTGAGCGGACGGATCTGCGGCGCCCACATCTGCAGGTCGGCGCCGAGCGAGTTCGAAAAGACGAGCCACGGCGCGTCGTCGCGCGCGGCACGGTCGATCCGGTAATGCAGTTTCACGCCGTTGACAGTGGCGAAAGGCATCTTGTTCTCCTGGTTATTGCGCGCCCGCGTGCAGCGCGAGCACGGCGTCGACGTAGGCCTGCGCCTCGCCGACGTAATGAGCGGGATCGAGCAGCCGCGCGAGCGCGTCGCGCGACAGGTGGGCCGACACGGTCGCATCGGCGGCGAGCACGTCGAACAGCGTCGCGCCCGTGCGCACGGCCTCCTTCGACGCCTGTTCGACGACGTGATGCGCGTCGAGCCGGCCGATCTTGTCGCCGAGCGCGAGCATCACCGCTTCGCCGAGAATCAGCCCGCGCGTGAGGTCGAGGTTCGCGGCGAGGCGTTCGGTGTTCACGTCGAGGCCTGCGACGATCTGCGCGATCTGCGCAAGTGCGCCGCCGGTCAGGCGCGCGAGATCGGGCAAGGCATCCCATTCGGCCTGCCAGCCGCCGAGTGCCCGTTCGTGTTCCTGCACCATCCCCGCGAACACCGTCGCGACGAGGTTCGGCGCGCGCACGGCGGCGGTAAGCACCGCCGCGCATCCGACCGGGTTGCGCTTGTGCGGCATCGTCGACGAGCCGCCCTTGCCGGCGGCGGCCGGCTCGCCGAGCTCGCCGACTTCGGTCTGCATCTGCAGCGACACGTCGCGCGCGATCTTGCCGAGCGTACCCGTCAGCATCCCGAAACAGGACGCGGCTTCCGCGATGCGGTCGCGCTGCGTGTGCCACGGCAAGGCCGGTGCCGCGAGCTTCAGGTCCGCCGCAAGCGCGGCCGTGACGCCGGCCGCCTGCTCGCGCAGGCA
>NZ_JAAGPP010000070.1:0-44750 GCF_017104975.1 Burkholderia sp. Ac-20344 | reverse complement strand
ACGCCGGCATGCCCGCGTTCACCGCCCCGTTCGCGCTCGCTTCGTGGGTCACGGTGGCCGTCGCGCGGCGCTTCACCCTCGGAGAACCCGATGTCGTCATTCGCACACCGTCCTGATGCCGTGAAACCCGGCGGCCCGATCTCGGACGCCGAACGCCGGATGCGCGTCGACCTCGCCGCCGCATACCGGCTCGTCGCGCTGAACGGCTGGGACGATCTGATCTATACGCACCTGTCCGCGACCGTGCCCGGCGAGCCCGGCCACTTCCTGATCAACCCGTTCGGCCTCACATTCGACGAAGTTCGCGCATCGAATCTCGTGAAGATCGACCTGGCCGGCAACCGGATCGGCGACAGCGAGCATGCGGTCAACGTGACGGGCTTCGCGCTGCACGCGGCCGTGCACGCCGCACGCACCGACGCCGTGTGCGTGATGCACCTGCACAACACGGCCGGCATCGCCGTGTCGATCCAGCGCGACGGGCTGCTTCCCGCGTCGCAGCATGCGCTGCGGTTTCATGGCGACCTCGGGTACCACGACTACGAGGCGCTCGCGTTCTCGCCGGCCGAAGGCGCGCGGCTGACCGCGAGCCTCGGCGCGAAATCCGCGATGCTGCTGCGCAACCACGGCACGCTGACGGTCGGCCGCACCGTGGCCGAAGCCTATGTGCTGATGGATACGCTGATCAAGGCGTGCGATATCCAGGTGCGCGCGCAAGCCGGCGGCGGGCCGCTCGTGCTGCCCGACCCGGCCATCGCCGATCGCACCGCCGAACACCTGCGCGACGGCGGCGCGATCGAGGGCGAACTGGAATGGCCGGCGCTGCTGCGCCGGCTCGAACGGATCGATCCGACGTATCGCGACTGACGCCGCCGGCGCCCAACGAATCGTTCACCCCAACCATCGGAGCATTCAGTCATGCCGACTTTCAATATCCAGCTCTTCGAAGGCCGAACCGTCGACCAGAAGCGCGCATTCGTCGAAGCCATCACGCGCGTCACGTGCGAGACGCTCGGCTGCGAGCCGGGCTCCGTCGACATCATCCTGACCGACGTGAAGAAGGAGAACTGGGCGACGGCCGGGAAGCTGTGGAGCGACGAGCGCTGAGCGTCTCCGCATTCAGACTGCGCGCCGCCGGACCACGATAGCGCGCAGCCTTCGTTTCTCTGCCGCAGGTTCGCCGTCATCCTCATCTCGCCCCCTTGAAGCACTTAGTTATCCAAATATATTCACATTGACGCCAAGAAAAATTGCAATTAACTTTCATTGTCGATACAAGCCTCTGAATTCGATTTGTTTCTTTCTCAAAACGGAACCGCATAACGAAACAAAAATCGCAAATCCACATTCGACAAACTAGCCAGCCAATCACCGTTCATTGGTGTTACCGCCAGCAATGAATCCGGCAAGTACTTCTACGCCGATACTCCATTCATCATTGCAGGAAGACACCATGAAAATCAGGACCATCAAACGCTACTCCGCCGCCCTGCTGTTTTCGTTGATTTCATTCGCGAATCCGAGCGTTGGCAGCTCAGTTTCCACACAGCCCGACACCACATCGAATCCACACTCCGTCACACTTCATGAGGCATGGAAGGCTGACGAGAACGGGACGACGTACAAGATCGTCAAGATTGCTGCGAATCGCTTCCTGGTTGTCTATGGAAGCAAGGAGAACATTTCCGGATACGTCATCTACGATCAACTAGCCGGCTCAACCGGCGCCGACTATGTTCCATGGACTTCGGCGTCGTCCAGCATCACGATCGGCGTCCAAGAGACGAGCCGAGGATCTATCGGTGTCATGCTGGGCAGCGATGGCGAAACAACCAGCTTCGTTGCACAACCTTATCGCTCCACCAATCAGGGGCGAGGTGCCATCCGTGCGGGAATGTGGCAGGCAACCATCTCCGATAGCCTTGTCCAGCTTCGCATCGACAAAAACCTCGTTGATGCATCAGTCGATATCGGCACGTGCAAACTGACGGGGAAGATACAACCGCTTCGCTCGGACGACGGGTTGCGCCTGACGCTCTCTCCAGCAACGAAAGCCTGCGCGGGTAGGTTCAACCACGAATTTGACGCAACCTTGCTTTTTTCGGAGGATCTCGCCGTCATCTATACAACGAAGCGAGAATCGACGAACTTCATTTTCGTTGCACCTCCCGCAGTCGACAACGCTCCAGGTATGACACCGCAACCCAGAAACACGTCCTGTGCGCAATGGAGAGCAATGTGTCGAGCCAAGTGTTCCGCAATGACTTTGCCAACCGGGAACTTCGGCTTCAAATTCTGGAATTGCGTCAACAGTTGCAACGCGTTGGCAGGATGCTAACAAGGTGAGCACATGATTACAGACAAGCAAGTCGCAACTGCCCTGAACGATATGGTCTTACAAATGGGGGCTGATCTCGATCGCTCTCTACTGGCAGTCAAGGCATCTTGCCCGGATGCCGAATTCGTTGCCTATCGCGAATTCGTTTCTTCTCTGTTGAACACGATGCTGCTTGATTTCATGAACCCGCTCTACAAACGGCATCCTGACCTGAAGCCGCCAGAACTGACCTGACCCACACGCTGCAGCACCCGCGACGGGCGCTGCACGTGGCCTCCCCAGGCCGCCTCCTGTTGTGCGCCCGCACATCGCTTTGCCACGCAATCGGCGGCATAATGCCGGACAGACGCAGCAGCCGATGGCCACCCGACGAGGAGACCGCCATGGAAGCGAAGAACGAGGAAGTCGTCGCACACCTGCTCTCGGACGTCGTCGAATTCGCGCGCGCTCGCCTGCCCGATGCCACGTTCCGGATCGTCGAACCCTTCCTGCGTCATTACTACGATTTCGCCGATGCCGACGATCTGCAGAGTCGCAGCATCGCCGATCTCTACGGCGCCGCGATGGCGCACTGGCAGACCGCCCAGAAATTCGTGTCCGGCAGCGAACGGCTGCGCGTGTACAACCCGATCCTCGAACAGCACGGCTGGCATTCCGACCACACGGTCATCGAGATCGTCAACGACGACATGCCGTTCCTCGTCGACTCGGTGACGATGGCCGTCAACCGCCTCGGGCTCGCGCTGCACTCGGCACTGCACCCGGTATTCCGCATCTGGCGCGGTCGCGATGGCGCCATCGAGCGCGTCGATGCCGGCGGCGCGACGCCCGGCGACGGCCAGTCGCAGCTCGCGTCGTTCATCCATTTCGAAGTCGACCGCTGCGGCGATGCCGCGCTGCTCAACACGTTGCGCAACGACATCGCGCACGTGCTCGGCGACGTGCGCGCGTCGGTGGAAGACTGGCCGAAGATCGTCGACATCGCGCGCGCGACGATCAAGGAAATGAAGGCGCGCGAATCGACCGCGGAAGACATCGAGGCACGCGCGTTCCTCGAATGGATGGCCACCGATCACTTCACGTTCCTCGGCCAGCGCGACTACGCGCTGGTGTCGGACGGCACGGGCTTCGGGCTGCGCGGCATCGAGGGCACCGGCTTCGGCATCCTGCGCGAATCGCTGCGCACGTCGGGCGCCTCCGACGTCACGCCACTGCCGCCGGCCGCCGCCGACATCATCACCGGCTCCTGGCCGATCTTCCTGACCAAGGCGAATTCGCGCGCAACCGTGCACCGGCCCGGCTATCTCGACTACGTCGGCGTGAAACTCGTCGGCCCCGATGGCAAGGTCACCGGCGAACGCCGCTTCATCGGGCTCTACACGTCGACCGCCTACATGGTGTCGAGCGCCGAGATCCCGATCGTGCGCCGCAAGTGCGCGAACATCGTGCGGCGTGCGGGCTTCTTGCCGAAGGGGCATCTCGGCAAGTCGCTCGTGACGGTGCTCGAAACCTATCCGCGCGACGAACTGTTCCAGGCCGACGAAGACCAGCTCTACGACATCGCGCTCGGCATCCTGCGGCTGCAGGAACATCAGCGCACGCGCCTGTTCGTGCGCCGCGACCGCTTCGACCGCTTCGTGTCGTGCCTCGTGTTCGTGCCGCGCGACAAGTACAACACCGATCTGCGCCGGCGCATCGCGAAGCTGCTCGTCGATGCGTACAACGGCGTCAACGTCGAATTCACGCCGCTGCTGTCGGAATCGGCGATCGCGCGCATTCATTTCGTCGTGCACGCGGAGCCAGGCACGATGCCCGATGTCGACACGCGCGAGCTCGAAACGCGGCTCGTGCAGGTCACGCGCCGCTGGCAGGACGATCTCGCCGACGCGCTGCTCGACGCATTCGGCGAAGAGCAAGGCAACCGCCTGCTGCAGCGCTATGCCGACTCGTTCCCCGCCGGCTATCGCGACGACTATCCGGCGCGCACGGCCGTGCGCGACATCGAGCTGATCGAGCGCGTAAAGGATTCGGGGCAGCTCGCGATGAACCTGTACCGGCCGATCGAGGCCGACGCGCGCGCGTTCCGCTTCAAGGTGTTTCGCGCGGGCGACCCGATCGCGCTGTCGCGCAGCCTGCCGATGCTCGAGCATCTGGGCGTGCGCGTCGACGAGGAGCGGCCGTACCGGATCCAGACGCAGGACGCCGCGCATGCGTGGGTACACGACTTCGGCCTCGAGCTCGCCGACGATACCGAGTTCGACATCGAGCGTGTGAAAGACCTGTTCGAGGATGCGTTCGACCAGATCTGGAGCGGCCGGATCGAGAACGACGATTTCAACCGCCTCGTGCTGCGCGCTCACCTGAGCGCACGCGAAGTAACGATCCTGCGCGCGTATGCGAAGTACCTGCGGCAAGTCGGCTCGACCTTCAGCGACGCGTATATCGAGCGCGCGCTGACCGGCAATCCGGCGATCGCGCGGCAGCTCGTCGAGCTGTTCCTGCTGCGCTTCGACCCGGCCACCGGCGACACGCGCGACGTGCAGGCCGAGCGGCGGCTGTTGGCGATCGAAGGCGCGCTCGACCAGGTGCCGAATCTCGACGAGGACCGCATCCTGCGCCAGTTCCTCGGCGTGATCAACGCGACCGAGCGCACGAACTACTTCCTGCTCGACGCGAACGGCGCATCGAAACCGTACCTGTCGTTCAAGTTCAATCCGGCGAAAGTGCCGGGCCTGCCCGAACCGAAGCCGATGTTCGAGATCTGGGTGTATTCGCCGCGGGTCGAGGGCGTGCACCTGCGCGGCGGACGTGTCGCGCGCGGCGGCCTGCGCTGGTCGGATCGCCGCGAGGATTTCCGCACCGAAGTGCTCGGGCTGATGAAGGCGCAGATGGTGAAGAACGTCGTGATCGTGCCGGTCGGCTCGAAAGGCGGCTTCGTCGTGAAGAACCCGCCGCCGCCGAGCGATCGCGAAGCGTGGATGCGCGAAGGCATCGCGTGCTACCAGACCTTCCTGCGCGGCCTGCTCGACCTGACCGACAACCTCGCCGGCAATGCAATCGTGCCGCCGCCCGACGTCGTGCGTCACGATCCCGACGATCCGTACCTGGTCGTCGCCGCCGACAAGGGCACGGCCACCTTCTCCGATTACGCGAACGCGATCTCGCACGAATACGGCTTCTGGCTCGACGACGCGTTCGCGTCCGGCGGCTCGGTCGGCTACGACCACAAGAAGATGGCGATCACCGCGCGCGGCGCATGGGAATCGGTGAAGCGGCACTTCCGCGAGATGGGCATCGATACGCAGACGACCGATTTCACGGTGGTCGGCGTCGGCGACATGTCGGGCGACGTGTTCGGCAACGGGATGCTGCTATCGCCGCATATCCGGCTCGTCGCCGCGTTCGATCACCGGCACGTGTTCCTCGACCCGAATCCCGATCCCGCGACGAGCTTCGCGGAGCGCGCGCGCATGTTCGCGCTCGAACGTTCGAGCTGGGCCGACTACGATCCGGCCTCGATCTCGTCGGGCGGCGGCGTCTATCCGCGCACCGCGAAGACGATCCCGCTGTCGCCGGCCGTGCAGGCCGCGCTCGGCATCGACGCGCACGCGCTGCCGCCGGCCGAGCTGATCCGCGCGATCCTGCAGGCGCCGGTCGACCTGCTGTACAACGGCGGCATCGGCACCTACGTGAAGGCCGCGCGCGAAACCCACCTGCAGGTCGGCGACCGCGCGAACGACGCGGTGCGCGTGAACGGCACGGACCTGCGCTGCAAGGTCGTCGGCGAAGGCGGCAATCTCGGCTGCACGCAGTTCGGCCGGATCGAGTTCGCGCAGCGCGGCGGCCGCATCAACACCGATGCGATCGACAACTCGGCCGGCGTCGATTGTTCGGATCACGAAGTCAACATCAAGATCCTGCTCGGGCTCGTCGTGTCCGACGGCGAAATGACCGAGAAGCAGCGCAATGCGCTGCTCGCGGAAATGACCGACGAAGTCGGGCTGCTCGTGCTGCGCGACAACTACTACCAAACGCAGGCGCTGTCGATCGCCGGCCGCTATGCGGTCGAGCTGCTCGACGCCGAGGCGCGCCTGATGCGCTGGCTCGAACGCGCGGGCCGATTGAACCGCGTGATCGAATTCCTGCCGACCGACGACGAAGTCGCCGAACGGCAAGCCGCGAAGCTCGGCCTCACGTCGCCGGAACGCGCGGTGCTGCTCGCGTACAGCAAGATGTGGCTGTACGACGCGCTGCTCGAATCCGACGTGCCCGAGGATCCGCTGGTCGCCGCGATGCTCGTCGACTACTTCCCGAAGCCGCTGCAGCAGCGCTTCAGCGAACCGATGCGCCGCCATCCGCTGCGCCGCGAAATCCTCGCGACGCACCTGACCAACGCGCTCGTGAACCGCGTCGGCTGCGCGTTCGTGCACCGGCTGATGGAGGAAACCGACGCGAAGCCCGGCGACATCGTGCGAGCGTGCATCATGGCGCGCGACGTGTTCGACCTCGATGCGGTGTGGCGCGACATCGACGCGCTCGACAACCGCGTCGCCGACGACGTGCAGGCGCGCATGTTCGTCGACGTCGCGCGATTGCTGGAGCGCGCGGCGCTGTGGTTCCTGCGGCATCTGCAATCCGGCGCGGTGGCCGACGGCGGCGTCGCCGAGCTGATCGCGCGCTGCCGCGACGCGGCCGAGCGGCTCGCGCCGCAACTGCCGTCGCTGCTGCCGGCCGACGATCTCGACGCGCTGTCCGAGCGGCAGCGCGTGCTGGTCGAAGCCGGCGTCGACAGCGCGCTCGCGGTGCGCGTCGCGAGCGGCGACATCTCGGCCGCGCTGCTCGACATCGCCGAAGTGGCCGCGACCGGCAACCGCAGCCTCGAACTCGTCGCGGGCGTCTATTTCTCGCTCGGTACGCTGCTCAATTACAGCTGGATCGGCGAGCGCGCGGCGACACTGCCGACGCCGACGCACTGGGACATGTTGGCGCGCGCGGCCGCGCTCGCGGAAGTCGCGCGCCTGAAGCGCACGCTCGCGACGAGCGCACTCGCGGAATCACCGGATTCGACCACGCCGGAAACGATCGTCGGCGCGTGGCGCGTGCGCCGCGAAGCCGCGCTCGCGCGCTACGAGCACCTGCTCGCGGACCTGCGCGCGTCCGGCGGCGCGAGCCTCGCGGTGTTGCTCGTGGTCGTGCGGGAAATGGCCGTGCTGGAACGCGCGTGACGGACGCGACGGCTCAGACCGTCGCGACCAGCAGTTCTTCCGCGTTGTTCGGCGGCCGCAGGCCGTCGGCGCGATCGGCGAAATAGCGGCGCGCCAGTTCGGCCGCCGATACGTGCGCGGCTTGCGTGAAACCGGCCTCCCGCGCGAGCGCCTGGATCTGCGCCGGCATGAAGAAGCTGATGAACGGCGTGCCGCTTGCGCGGGCGCCCTTCGCGGCCATTTCCAGCCCCGGGCGCACGTCCGGATCCGCATTTTCCAGCGGCAGCAGGAACGTCATCGCCAGCGTCGAGCCCGGCGCGAGCGACGCGACTTCGCGCAATGCGGCCGCATTCGCTTCGTGCGTCAGATACATGCTGACGCCGGTGGACACGACCACCGCCGGCTTGCCGGCATCGAAGCCCGCGCCGACGAGCGCAGCGCGCCACGACTGTTTCGCTTCGAAATCGACCGGCACGAAACGCAGCCAGTCGGGCACGCCAAAGCCAAGCTCGACCAGGCGGCGCCGCTTCCAGGCCTGCGGCGCGGGCGGGTCGACTTCGAACACGGTCACGCGTGACGCCATGTCGGGCCGGCGCTGCACGAAGCTGTCGAGGCCCGCGCCGAGGATCACGTACTGGCTCACGCCGCGCGCGGCCTGCTCGACCACCCGATCCTCGATGAAGCGCGCCCGCGCGACGATCGACGCACGGAACGGCCGCGTGAACTGCGGATCCATGTCGCCGCGCTGCTGCCAGCCGGGTTCCGGTGCGAGCAATTGCAGCCCGACTTCGTCGGCGAGCACATGCGGCGGCGCGTCGAGTTCGACGTGCAGTGCGCGCCACAGTGCGACGCGCGCGGCCGTGCTGTCGGGGGCACCTTCGCGGGTATCGGCCATGACCGCCTCACGCGCCCTGCTGGCCCGGCGCCTGCAGGCGCCACACGCGGCCGTCCGGATCGCGCACGGTCATGTCGCGCGTGCCCCAGTGCGTGTCCTCGAACGGCGTGACGACGTCGACGATCGGCTGCGGCTGCACCACCTGATCATTCGGCACCTTGAGCACGACCTGCATGCCCGGCGGCACTTCGGCGATGAACAGAAAGGGGCCGTCACCGCTGCGCAGCTGGCCCGAGTGGTGATCGGTTTCGAACGCCAGCGTGAAGCCCGGCGCCCGGAAGAACTTCGCCGACTTGCCCCAGTTGTGCGTCGTCAGGTACACGGCGTCGATTCGCTCGGATGACATGTCACTCCTCCCTGGTGGACGGCCCGGCACCCGGCAGCGGCGCGGCCAGGTACGCGCGCAATGCGTCGGCCACCAGCGCGGACAGCGATTGCTCCGTTTCGATGGCGCGATGCTTGACCTGCCGAATCAGGCTGAGCGGCAGGTACACGTTGAATTGCTTCACTTCGTCGTCGGTCATGCCGGCTAGTATGCTGGCAATCTAGCAAATGTTAGCCGCGGGTGCGGCCCGCCCGTGCGGGCCACCATTGGCTGTCGTGAGTCCGGGTTACGTCGCGGCGCGCGCCGACAGCCGCGCGAACAGCGCGTCGAGATCGAAGCCCGTCGTGTCGATGCCGATCGTGTCGCTCAGGCACGCGCCCCATGCGTTCGCATCGTCGAACTCGACGGTGCGCCCGGCGCCCGCCGCGTCGCGGATCGTCAGCGTGGTGTTGCGCAGCGCGGCGCGGCCGTCCGGCAGCACGCGGCAAGCGATCAGGTTATGCAGGAAGATCGATTCGGGATACGTCGACGTGAACCAGTTCGCGGCGTCGTAATCGATCCACTCGACCCGCTTCGGCTGAAAACGGTAGGTAGTCTGCCAGCCGTCGGGCGTCTCGATCTGCATCTCGAATTCACCGTCGACCGGCGCGGCGACGACGCGGAACGCACCGTGCGGCGTCAGTTGCCGCTCGTCCGGCACGAAACGCAGCGGCGCGGTCAGCGTCGCGCTGCCGAAGCCGATATCCGCGAGCCAGGCCGCGCCGTCGAGATCGATGCGCAGCAGCATGTGCGTATGCGCGGTGGCGACTTCCGGCGGCAGCATCCAGCGCACGCGCGCGATCATCGGCGTCACGCGAAAGCCGATCGTCGTAAGCGCGGTGTAGAACAGCTTGTTGAGTTCGAAGCAGTAGCCGCCGCGGCGATGCGCGAGCACCTTGTCGACGATCGCGGGCAGGTCGAGCGGAACGCGCGCGCCGGTCAGCGGAGTGAGGTTTTCGAACGGAATCGCCTGCGGGTGCAGCAGATGCAGCCGGCGCAGCACGTCGAGCGTCGGCTCGACCGGGCCGTCGTAGCCGATGCGGGAGAAATAGCGCGAGAGGTCGAACGAGTCTGTCATGAACCTGCACCGAAAAAAGGGACACGCCACGATAGCATCGCGGGCAATCCCCATGTTGGGCGGGGTGATTCGTCGTCGTCGTGCGCGATGCCGGCACCGCATCGCGCGCAGCCCCGCACAACGTTACGGCAGCAGCTTCAGCGCGGACGATGCGACCGACGGCACCGAAATGCCCTGGCTCGTCGCGAACTGCACGGCCTGGCTGAGCGTCGTCGCGAGCGACTGCAACTGGCCCGGCGCGCTTTGCGCAATATACGACGCAGCCTGCATGTTCTGCGGATTCAGGCCCGACTGCAACAGCGACGCCGCGCTCGTCGAGCCGAGATTGCCGAGCCCCGACTGCAGCTGCGAATACTGCGTGAGCCCCTGCCCGAGCGACGCGAGGCCGTTGCTGAACGCCTGCTTGTCGATCGGCCCATGCGTCGCGCCACCGCTCGCGAATGCCTGGCCAAGCGCCTGCGACACCGATTGCTGCGCGCCGCCCATCTGCGACAGCGCGGCCGGCGTCAACGCACCGCCGCCGGCCAGTTGGCTCGCGGCCTGCTGCGCCTGCCCGGCCGCGCCGGTAAGCCCCATCGCCGACGCGAGCGACGACTGGCCGGTCAGCACCTGCTGGTTCGCGCCGACATAGGCCTGCAGCAGTTGCGCGACGCCGCCCTGCGCGGGCGCCGCCTGCTGCTGCCCGCCGCCGAGCAGCGATGCGCCGAGCGACTGCAGGTCGAGCTGCGCGTGCGCCGCGCCGCTTGCCAGGATGCCGAGTGCGATGCCTGCCGAGGCCAGGTGCCGGCCCGTCGCGCGAATCTTATTCATGTGTTTTCCTCGTGCCCAAATGATTGAGGCCGATATTGTCGAAGCGCGCCGCGCGCGGCCGCAACGACTGAAACACATCGAAACGAAATCACGCGGCGCGGCCGCTTGCAATTACGCGACCGGCGTACGCGTTCGGGCGGATTCGGCCGCGTTTGCCGTGCGATACGGGTTGGAGGCTGGAATTCGTTCGCGAGCCGCATCAATGGCGGTGGTGGCTGGTGTTGGCAAGGTGATGCGGTCGATGGTCTGCCGATCGTCGCGCGTCTTGAACGGCGCGCGGGATTCACCATCGACCGGCGACGCGGAACGTACCGCGCCACGTCGATGACATGACGCCACGCCTTCACGAAACGTGCCGGTGACCAACGTGATGCGCCCCAACGAACAACACGTTCGGGAATCAAAGCAAAACGGGCGGCTTTCGGCTTTCGGCTTTCGGCTTTCGGCCAGCGTCGTGTTATGCGGCCATCCACGCGGGCAACCGCCCACCGATGTGGTCCGCCGCCTGCTCGTAACCGCGCGCGAGCTGCAGCACGGCGAGATCGGCGCGCGGACGCCCGATCAATTGCATCCCCATCGGCAGCCCCGCATCGTTGAAGCCGACCGGCACGTTGATCACCGGGCAGCCGGCCAGCGTCCACGGCACGACCGTTTCCATCCAGCGGTGGTAGGTATCCATCGCGCGGCCCGCGATCTCCTTCGGCCAGCGCTGGTCGACGTCGAACGGGAACACCTGCGCGGTCGGTGCCGCGATGAAGTCGTAGCGGTCGAAGAAGCTCAGCACGGCCTGATGCCACGCGGTGCGCTCGACGCTCGCGTCGAACACGGCCGCGCCCTGCATCGCGAGCAGCCCTTCGACCTCGTAGATCGCCTCGGGCTTCAGCAGCGCACGGCGTGCCGGGTCGCGATAGTGCGCCAGCAGCCCGCCGCCGGACAGCAGGTGCCGGTGCGCGAGCCACAGGCGCCAGATCCGGTCGGGCGCGAACGCCGGCAGCGCGGCATCGACGTCGCAGCCGATCTCGCGCAGCGTCGCCAGCCCCTGTTCGCACAGCGCGAGCACGCCGGCCTCGGTCGCGAGATAGCCGTTCCAGTCGCCGACCCACGCGATGCGCTTGCCGCGCAGGTCCGCGTCGAGCGGCTGCGCGAACACGGCCGGATCTTCCGCCAGCGACAGCGGATCGTTGCGGTCGTAGCCGGCCTGGATCGCGAGCAGCTGCGCGACGTCGCCGACCGTGCGGCCCATCGGCCCTTCGATGCCGAGCTGCTGCACGAACACGTCGACGCCCGGCCAGCGCGGCACGCGGCCCTGCGACGGGCGAAAGCCGTAGATGTTGCAGAACGCGGCCGGATTGCGCAGCGAACCGCCGAAATCGCTGCCGTCCGCCACCGGCAGCATCCGCGACGCGAGCGCCGCCGCCGTGCCGCCGCTGCTGCCGCCCGCGCTCTTCGTCAGGTCGTACGGGTTGCGCGTCGCGCCGTAAACTTCGTTGAACGTGTGCGAGCCGAGCCCGAATTCGGGCGTGTTGGTCTTGCCGATGAAGATCGCGCCGGCCGCACGCATCCGCGCGACGCCCACGGAATCGGCCTGCGGCACGTTTTCGCGGAAGATCGGCGAGCCGTAGGTCGTCCGCAGCCCCTTCGTCATCGCCAGGTCCTTCGGCGCCTGCGGCATCCCGTGCATCCAGCCGTGGTACTCGCCGCGCGCCAGCGCCGCATCCTTTTCCGCAGCTTCGGCGAGCAGTGCGTCGCGGTCGCGCAGCGCGACGATCGCGTTGACCGCGCCGTTCACGCGCTCGACGTGATCGAGATACGCGCGCATCGTCTCGACGCACGACACCGCCTTGCTGCGGATCGCCGACGCGAGTTCGCCCGCCGACAGGCGCACGATCGGGTCGACTGGGACGGAAGCGGGAGCGAGAAGCTGCGGGGCGCCGTGCGGCATGCGGAGTCTCCTGGAATCGGAATGGAATGGCGGGCCGCGTGGCGGCAGCCGCTCCCATACCGGCCGGGAGGGGCCGCGCCGCGGCCGATGCACTACTACTCTACGCGACGCCGGATCGGCAACCTCCGATATTTTCCGCCGCGATTCATTGCGGATCCGACTAAATCGGGTGACGACCACGGGTCGCGCGCACCGCCCCCCGGCCGATGAAATCGTTTATGCGCATAAACTTAAATTTCTTATATTTCTATTAGGCGCGGTACAACGCGGTGCGCGTTAACGACATTTTTACGCGGCCGCCCGATCTCTTTAGATGGCCCGGCCCGACGGCGCGCTACGCTGGAATCATCTCGTTCCCTGGACAACGTTCATGCTCAAGCTGCTGGTGCCGGTCGGCCACTCTCCCCGCTCGCTTCAGGCGGTTCGCCACGCGACCTTCCTGTATCGCGAACGGTGCGCGTCGGAGATCGTGCTGATCAATGTTCAGGCACCGCTCGAATCGACGCGGCTCGAGGCCTATCATCCGCTGTCGCGGCTGCGCTCGATCGAGGAGAAGTTCGCGTCCGACGATCTGGCCATGGCCGAGCGGATTCTGCAGGAAGCCGACGTCAAGTACAGCGTCGTGATGAAGGTAGGCCCGGTGGCCGATACGATCGCGGCCGTGGCGGCGGAGACGGGGTGCGACGAAATCGTGGTCGTCGCGCCGCGGCACGATCCGTTGCATGCGCTGATGTCGGTGTTCCGCCGCAGCGTGATGAGCCGGCTGGTGCGGATTTCGAATGTGCCGGTAACGGCCGTGCAATGACGGGGACGATGCGCGGCGGCGCGCGGCGGAGGCCGTTCGCTGACGGGCCGCAGGTCAACCCCGCGACGGACGGACGACGAACGGCGCGACACGTGTGAGCGTTGCCGCCTGCACGCGCACCGGCCTTCCCGCGGCGCTTACTTGATGACCTTGCGCCAGAACACGAAATAGGCGGCTGCCGACGACGCAACGAGCAGGATGGCCCACATCGGGGCGAGGCTGATCAGGACGGAAGAGACGTTAAGCATTTGGATTCCTCACTATTTCGATAGCGATATTCAACACGCACCTGCTTGCCGGAACCGATGCATGCGTCCGCGATCGCGTTCCGTCAAATCATGCATTCATGCTATCGCTTTGAACGGCCGCGCGACCGCCCCGCCCCGCCCGTATCCTGACATTCGTCAAACTCGCGCGAATCGCGTGCCTGTCGCGCGAAAATCCGTCGCGCGATTGCGTCGCCGTCCATCCGGCATCGCTCGCCGGCCGCGCTGAAGCCGCTGGCCGCCTGCCTGAAAGCCCGCTCCCTTCGCACGCAAGACACGAAAAACGGGACTGGATCACCGCCCCCCCGCCCTCGTTTCAGCAGACGTTTACCGGGGGAACCCCCAAGTGCTTCGTCAAACGGGTCCGCGTTACGCTTGAGCGACGAGGAGACGAATCATGAGACGAGCCGTACATATCGCTGTTTTCGCGCTGCTGGCGTATCTCATCGGCGATCGCGCGATCCTGCATGCGCAGGGCCGCGACGCCAGCCCGCTCGCGTGCGAGCAAGGCGCCGCGCAGGTAAAGGTCGACGCGCTCGGCCGCGGCTTCGGCGAAGCCGCGGCCGGCAGCCAGAGCGAGGCATTCATGTCGGGCTGCCTGGTGACGGGGCGCGGCAACCAGGACGTCGCGCTGGCGAACCGCTGACGGGTATCCGGTGATGTTCCGGTCGCGACCGGGTCACGACGGCTGAACCGGCGCCGCGCACCCGCATCAATTCCCGCTTTTTTTGATCGATATCGCGACGCATGTCACGATCCGGACGGCGGTCACACCGAACGTCTGCACGTGACCTGGATCGTCGCGGGGAAGACGCGTCGACCTCAGTTCGATCGGGGCATCCTTGCCGTATGGCACGCCCCCGTCGATCAACCAGCCGCCGTGTCGACACTCCGCTTCACCTGCAACGACAACCCACCCAACGATGAGCCATCCGCACACCGAGTTGATCCAGCGCTTCTACACGGCGTTCCAGCAGCGCGACGTCGATACGATGCTCGCCTGCTATGCCGATGACGTCGTGTTCAGCGATCCCGCATTCGGCGAACTGCACGGCGACCACGCACGCGACATGTGGCGCATGCTGGTCGCGCGGGCGCAGGATTTCTCATTGACGTTCGGCGATGTCGCCGCGGATCAACAGGCCGGACGTGCCGAGTGGATCGCCCAATACCGGTTCACCGCGACCGGCCGGATGGTGGTCAACCGGATCGACGCGCGATTCCGGTTCCGCGACGGGCGCATCGTCGAGCATCGCGACAGCTTCGACCTGTGGCGCTGGGCGCGTCAGGCGCTCGGGCTGAAAGGCGCCCTGCTCGGCTGGACGCCTTTCGTGCAACGCGCGATCCGCGCGCAGGCACGGAAGAATCTCGACGCGTATCGCGCCAAGCGGAAGTAGCCCAACACCGTTATGGCTTCATCGTCGCGTTGATCAGGTCGTAGGCCATGTCCGGCAGCACGCCGTCCGGATTCTTGAGACCGTACTGGCGATACCAGCTTTCGTCGGCTTCGGGATGCGGGCCGACGAGCCCGACGCGCCCTTTGCCGTAACGATAGGTCGCGGCCGCGATATCGTGGTTCGGATAGGTCGCCAGCACGACCGCGCTGGAGCTGGCTGGCGCGGCCGGGAGCATCGCGCCATCCTGGAAATAGATCCAGCGCTTTGTCCCGCGCCAGACCACCGGCGTCACCGTGTCCGCGATACCGTGAAGCGTCGAACCCGGCCGGTCGACCTCGGAGTCGAACTCGCCGGCGACCAGCCCAAAACCCGGCTCGCCCGCCAGGTAGGCGCCCATGCAGATGCCCAGATAGCGTCCGCCGTTCGACACATATTGCCGTACGGCCTTGATCGAATGCTTCCCGATGCTGGCCGCCGCGCCGGGGATGTCCTGCCCGCCGCCCGGCTGGACATAGAGCGCAGCGCCGGCCAGGACGGCGGGCGTGATCTTGAGTTTTTCCGCCGGCCCGACGTAGATCACCCGGAACTTGTGGTCCGATTCCCGCAGGCGATTGGCAATCGTCTCGGGACAGCCATCGCACGCGGCCGGACCACGATAGACCAGTGCGACGGGGCGGCTGGCGAAGCTGCGTGTTTCGTCGTTGGCCGTGCCCGCATGAGCGACCGACGACGCGACGAGCGACACCACCACGAAAATCGATTCTCTGGATCGCATGTTCTTGATGAAGGGATTTGAGGGCTCGCGGCCGTTCAGGACGGGGCGACCGGCACGCGCCGATGCTCGCCCCGCCCCCTGAAACCTGATTGAAAATCGCGTGAAACAGAGCGTAGGCGCGCAAAAGCGACATGTGTGTACCGTTTCCTGCGTGCTTGTGCAGATATGTGCGCCGTGAGGACCTGGCTCCGAGGACTTCGTCCCTGGGCACGCACCGCGCCGCCCGCCGCACCTCCACACGACAGCCGAAACCAACCGGAACCCCTTGCCCGCATACCCGCTCAGGCAAGCCTCCTCAACACGTCCGAGACCCCCTACTCCCCCGCGCCACCGCGCTTTCGCGTGTCTCGCGCACCAACTCTTATATAAGACATAAGACATTTGACGTCAAAGAGCATTGAGATTAGAATCCCGCTGCAAAGCAGTGCCTGGAACAGCCCCGGAGTGCCGGCAAGGCCTTCCCCTCAAACGCAATATCAGCAGGTCTCCCCATGCTTGAAAACTTTCGTGCTCACGTGGCCGCCCGCGCCGCGCTCGGTATTCCTCCCCTGCCGCTGACGGCTCAGCAGACCGCCGAACTGGTGGAACTGCTGACGAACCCGCCCGCCGGCGAAGAGCAGACGCTGCTCGACCTGATCACCCATCGTGTGCCTGCCGGCGTCGACGAAGCCGCCCGCGTGAAGGCCGGCTTCCTGGCCGCCGTGGCCAAGGGCGAGACCGTCTGCCCGCTGATCTCGCGTGAACGCGCCACCGAACTGCTCGGCACGATGCTCGGCGGCTACAACATCCAGCCGCTGATCGAGCTGCTGTCCGACGAAGCGGTCGCTGCAGTCGCCGCTGACGCACTGAAGAAAACCCTGCTGATGTTCGACCAGTTCCACGACGTCAAGGAACTCGCCGACAAGGGCAACGTGCACGCGAAGGCCGTGCTGCAAAGCTGGGCCGATGCCGAATGGTTCACGAGCCGTCCGGAAGTGCCGCAAAGCCTGACCATCACCGTCTTCAAGGTGACGGGCGAAACCAACACCGACGACCTGTCGCCGGCCCCGGACGCCACCACCCGCCCGGACATCCCGATGCACGCGCTGGCGATGCTGAAGAACGCACGCCCGGGCATCACGCCGGAAGAAGACGGCAAGCGCGGCCCGGTCAAGTTCATCGAATCGCTGAAGGAAAAGGGGCACCTGGTCGCCTACGTGGGCGACGTGGTCGGCACCGGCTCCTCGCGCAAGTCGGCCACCAACTCGGTGCTGTGGTTCACCGGCGAAGACATCCCGTTCGTGCCGAACAAGCGCTTCGGCGGCGTGTGCCTCGGCGGCAAGATCGCCCCGATCTTCTACAACACGATGGAAGACGCCGGCGCGCTGCCGATCGAGCTCGACGTGTCGCAGATGGAAATGGGCGACGTAGTCGAACTGCGTCCGTACGAAGGCAAGGCGCTGAAGGACGGCAACGTGATCGCCGAATTCCAGGTCAAGTCCGACGTGCTGTTCGACGAAGTGCGCGCCGGCGGCCGCATTCCGCTGATCATCGGCCGCGGCCTGACCGCGAAGGCACGTGAAGCGCTCGGCCTCGCGCCGTCGACGCTGTTCCGCCTGCCGCACCAGCCGGCCGACAGCGGCAAGGGCTTCTCGCTCGCGCAGAAGATGGTCGGCCGTGCATGCGGCCTGCCGGAAGGCCAGGGCGTCCGCCCGGGCACGTATTGCGAACCGAAGATGACCTCGGTCGGCTCGCAGGACACCACCGGCCCGATGACCCGCGACGAACTGAAGGATCTCGCGTGCCTCGGCTTCTCGGCCGATCTCGTGATGCAGTCGTTCTGCCACACGGCCGCTTATCCGAAGCCGGTCGACGTGAAGACGCACCAGACGCTGCCGAACTTCATCAGCACGCGCGGCGGCATCGCGCTGCGCCCGGGCGACGGCGTGATCCACTCGTGGCTGAACCGCATGCTGCTGCCCGACACCGTCGGCACCGGCGGCGATTCGCACACGCGCTTCCCGATCGGCATCAGCTTCCCGGCAGGTTCGGGCCTGGTCGCGTTCGCGGCCGCCACCGGCACGATGCCGCTGGACATGCCGGAATCGGTGCTGGTCCGCTTCAAGGGCAAGATGCAGCCGGGCGTCACGCTGCGCGACCTCGTCAACGCGATCCCGCTGGTCGCGATCAAGCAAGGGATGCTGACGGTCGCCAAGCAAGGCAAGAAGAACATCTTCTCGGGCCGCATCCTCGAAATCGAAGGCCTGCCCGACCTGAAGGTCGAGCAAGCGTTCGAGCTGTCGGATGCGTCCGCCGAGCGTTCGGCAGCCGGTTGCTCGGTCCACCTGAACAAGGAACCGATCATCGAGTACCTGAACAGCAACATCACGCTGCTGAAGTGGATGATCGCGCAGGGCTACCAGGATCCGCGCAGCCTGCAGCGCCGTATCGAGGCGATGGAGCAGTGGCTGGCCGACCCGCAACTGCTGTCGCCGGATGCCGACGCCGAGTACGCGGCCGTCATCGAGATCGACCTCGCCGACATCCACGAGCCGATCGTCGCGTGCCCGAACGACCCGGACGACGTGAAGACGCTGTCGGACGTCGCAGGCGCGAAGATCGACGAAGTGTTCATCGGCTCGTGCATGACCAACATCGGTCACTTCCGTGCCGCGTCGAAGCTGCTCGAAGGCAAGCGCGACATCCCGGTTAAGCTGTGGGTCGCGCCGCCGACCAAGATGGACCAGAAGCAGCTGACCGAAGAAGGCCACTACGGCGTGTTCGGCACGGCCGGCGCACGGACCGAAATGCCGGGCTGCTCGCTGTGCATGGGTAACCAGGCACAGGTGCGCGAAGGCGCGACGGTCATGTCGACGTCGACCCGCAACTTCCCGAACCGCCTGGGCAAGAACACGAACGTGTACCTCGGCTCGGCGGAACTGGCGGCGATCTGCTCGCGTCTGGGCAAGATCCCGACCAAGGAAGAGTACATGGCCGACATGGGCGTGCTCAGCGCGAACGGCGACAAGATCTACAAGTACATGAACTTCGACCAGATCGAAGACTTCAAGGAAGTGGCCGACACCGTGCAGCTGTAAGCACGCGGATCGGGCTGCGGCGGGTGGTCGACGTCGCAGCGCCACCGCGAAAAGCGATGCGCAGGCAGCAGCGCGAGCAGGATCTCGGCCGTCGTGCGCACCACGCAGCCGCTCGCCACATGGCCGCCCGTCACTCGGCCGTCTACGTCCGAGATGGACATGTGCAGGTGCGCGCCGTCCGGCGACACCGAGCCGGCCAGCGTCAGGATTTCGAAGTCGCCGCGCAGTTCGGTCGGCTGGTCGACGCCGGCGAAGCGCAACTGCGCGACGCTCAGGCTGCCGATGCCCTGGATCACGAAGGCGGCATGCGATTCGTGTCGACGGAGTGCCGCCTCGATGGCGCCGCGCAGATCGTCGCCGGGGGAAAGACGCAGGGGATGGGCTTGCATGGTCGAGAGCCTGTGGGTGGACCGTGGTGTCGACCAGCGTACGTTCGCCCGGTGAATCCGGCAAGTCGGCCGCTTACACGCCGTAATCGCTCGCCAGCAACCCGTACAGCGCGCTGTCCGACACTTCGTCGCCGACGATCCAGCGTTCGCGCAGCAGCCCTTCCCGGACGAAGCCGAGCCGTTCGAGCAGCAGTGCCGACGCGACGTTGCGCGGATCGATATCGGCCTCGATCCGGTTCAGCCGCAGCGTGCCGAACGCATGATCGATCATGGCCGACGCCGCTTCGCGCATGTATCCGCCGCGCCAGAACGTGCGTCGCAGGCTGAAGCCGATCTCCGCGCGCCGGCATGGCTCGTTCGCGTGGAACAGCACGCATTCGCCGAGCGCTTCGCCGGTTTCCCGCAATTCGAGCACGCAAATCAGGTCCTGCCCGGTCGCCGACGTCTGCAGGTTGCGCGCGACGCGCGCCTCGGCCTGCTCGATCTGCGTCATCGGCGAGAACGAGAAGTAGCGCATCGCTTCCGCATCGGACCAGATTTCGAAGAAAGCCTGCGCGTCGGCGTCGCGAAGCGGCCGCAGGACGAGGCGGGAGGTATGCAGCGTGACGGGTTCGAACAAGGGCATGGCAATGGTCGGACGAAATCGGGACCGTGAATTAGAACACGCCCGCCGTGCCCCAACAATCGCGCGCACCCTGCGCGCCGCTGCGGGAGCACCCCGAAAAAAGCCCGGGGAGCATCGCCCGGGCCTTTCGGTTCACTTCAACCACCGCAGCGGAAGACACTCACGCCTCCAGCGCCTCCAGCACCTTCCCCTTCGTCTCGATCCCGACGAAGTGCACGGTCACCGCCGCGATCAGCGGCACGATGCCGATCAGGTAGAACGCCGGCGCGAGGTTGCCGCCGATGATCGCGTGCGGCACCACCATCGGCGCGACGAACGATGCGATCTTCAGCCATGCGCTGCCGAGCCCGCAGCCCGACGCGCGGATGCTCGTCGGATACTGTTCCGGCGTATAGACGTAGGCGGTAATGAACCCCGACGCCATCAACCCGAGCGACAGCGAGCAGAAGACCGAGACGACATACACCGACGACGCGTGATAGACACCCGCGAACGCCAGCGACAGCGCGCACAGCACGAACGACCACACGATCACCGGCTTGCGGCCGAGCTTGTCGACGAGCAGCGCCGACGCCAGCGACCCGAGCACACCCATCACCGAGCCGATCACCGCGAGGTTCAGCGCGAGCTGCAGCGGCGCGTGATAGAAGTTCTTGTAGATCGTGGGCAGCCACGTCGACAGCCCATACTGGATGAACCCGCAGGTCGCCCACAACGTCGCCACCGCGAGCGTGCGCTTGCGATACGCGGCGCTGAACAGGTCGCTCATCCTGCGCTTCGGGTGCTGGCGCACCATCTCGTCGAACGCGGCCGCCTGCGTAACCGGCGGCAGCTCGCCGCGCACCGACGCCTCGAACACGCCGACCGCCCGCCCGGCTTCCGGGAGCCGCCCGCGCGAGGCGAGCCAGCGCGGCGATTCCGGCACGAGGCGCGTGAGCACGAGCGACAGGATCAGCGGCAGCCCGCCGACGAAGTACATGATCTCCCAGCCGAAGCGCGGCACGAGCCACGCGCCGAGCGCCATCGACACGAGCAGGCCGATCGGGAACACGATCTCGTACAGCAGCACGAAGCGGCCGCGGCCATGCGCGCGCGTGATCTCGTTGATGTACGTCGCCGCGACCGGCAGCTCGCCGCCCAGGCCCAGGCCCTGCAGGATCCGCAGCAGCACGAAGATCTCGAAGGTCGGCGCGAAGCCGCACGCGATGCTCGTGATGCCGATCACGGCCGAGCTCCACGCGATCGCCTTCACGCGGCCGTGCTTCTCCGCCAGCGCGGGAAACAGGAACGCGCCGATCAGCTGGCCGATCGCGCCGGATGCGATCAGCAGGCCGATCTGCGTCGGCGACAGCCCCCATTTGTGGATCAGCAGCGGCAGCGTCGCCGCGATCGTGATCACGTCGAAGCCGTCGAAGAACGTCGCGGTGCCGATCAGCACGCGCGCGCGGATCTGCATCGCGTTGGCCGGAAGCCGCTCGAGCCGCGCGATGATCGCGCCGGGCGTGGAGGCGGCAGCTTCCATCGTGGCCCTGCCGGCCACGACGTTGTCGAAAGTGCTCATGCGGGGTTTCTCCTGGATCTTTTGGCCGTTCCGGCCAGTCAGGCAAGCGCTTTGGTCGTGTCCGCCAGGGCTTCCGTATCCACTGCCCGGCCCTGGTTCATCCACTTGCGCGCGAGCTTCAACTCACGTGCGTTGTTCACGGCGATGACACCTCTCACGTGTCCTTCGCCCACGAAAAACAGCGTCGCGCGTCGTGCGGCAAGCTCGCCGCGCACGACGAGCTGCGCATCGGCCGGCAGATCGCCGAGGATCTGCAGGTTCACGTCGTACTGATCGGACCAGAACCACGGAATCTCCGCGTACGGCGCACGCACGCCCAGCACGGCCTTCGCGGCCGCGATCGCCTGGTTCTGCGCGTTGGCCCACGATTCGAGCCGCACGCGCCGCTTCAGCCAGCCGTTGTGATGGTTCGCGACGTCGCCGCATGCGAAGATCGCCGGGTCGCTCGTCGCGCCGAATTCGTCGACGACGATGCCGTCGTCGATCGCCAGCCCCGCATCGCTCGCGAGCGACGCGTTCAGCGCGAGGCCGATGCCGGCCACCGCGAAATCGGCGTCGATCGTCGTGCCGTCGGCGAGCGTCGCGCGCACCTTCGATGCGTCGTCCGGCAGCGCGTCGAGCGATGCGAGCGCCGCGCCGAGCCGCACGTCGACGCCGTTCGCGCGATGCAGGTCGAGCAGGAAATCCGACACGATCTGCGGCACCGAGCGGCCGCACAGCCGCGGCGCACCTTCGACGACGACCGCTTCGACACCAAGCTTGCGCGCGGTCGCCGCGACTTCGAGGCCGATCCAGCCGCCGCCGATCACGAGCACGCGTTGGCTCGCGCGCAGCTTCTCGCCGAGCGCGGCCGCTTCGTCGAGCGTGCGCAGGTAATGCAGGTTCGGCGTCTTCACGAGCGCGTCCGGCAGGCGGCGCGACGTGCCGCCGGTCGCGATCACGAGGCGGTCGTATTCGATCTCGCGGCCGCTTTCGGTTGTCACGACGCGGCGCGCACGGTCGATCGACGCGGCGCGTTCCGGCTGCCACGCTTCGACGTTCAGCGCGTCGAATTCGTCCGGGCGCACGACACGCACGGTTTCGATGTCGGCGTCGCCGGCCAGCACGGCCTTCGACAGTGGCGGGCGCTCGTACGGCAGATGCGGCTCGTCCGCGATCATCACGAGGCGGCCCGCAAAGCCTTCCGCGCGCAGCGTCTTCAGCACCCAGCCGGCAGCCTGGCCGCCGCCGATCACGACGACCGTGCCCGGCGCGGCCGATTCCTGCGAGTTCGTTTCGCTCACGATTTTCGCTCCGTCATGAACTTGCCTTCCGGCGCCTTCGCGTTCTTCTGCCGGCGTGTATTGCCGTCGAGGCCGCCGTCGACGGCCCATTCGGCGAACACGGTCGGCCCCGGCTCGAATTCGCGCGGCTGCCACTCGGGCGTCAGCACGTCTTCGTCCGCGTAGTACTCGATCAGGCCGCCGGCCGGGTTCTGGAAGTACCAGAAGTACGCCGACGACACCGGGTGACGGCCCGGGCCTAGTTGCGTTTCCCAGCCGCAGCGGTCGATGTGCATGCCGCCGCCGAACACCTCGTGGATGTCGCGCACGGTGAACGCGACATGGTTCAGGCCGCGTTTACCGTTCGGCAAAGCGAGCAGGAACAGGTCGTGGTGACCGCCGTGCGGCGCGCAGCGCATGAATGCACCGCGGCCCGGATAGCGGTCCGACGTCTCGAAGCCCAGCAACTCGTGATAGAACTTTTCCTGCGCATCGAGACAGTTCGTGAAGAACACGACATGGCCGACCTCGACCGGCTCCGCGCGCGCATAGATCGGGCTCGGCTGGTCGACACGCAGCGCCTGGCCCCACACGTTCGACGGCGAGCCCGTGATGTCGAGTTCACGCTTGCGCGTGACTTCGACACGGATCGCCATCCCGTTCGGGTCGATGCAACCGACCGCATCGTCCTGCGCGTAATAGCCGGGCTGGCCGGCCAGCTTCGTGCGCAGTGCATCGAGTTCCTGCTGCGTCGCGACGCCCCACGTGACTTCCCGCAGCGTCGGGCCCGCTTCGAACGCGGGCGGCAGCGCCGGATCGTCGGCCTTGACGGCCAGCACGGTGCAGCCGTTCAACGTCTCGAAGCGTGCGCGCGAGTCGTCGTGCGAGATTTCCTTCATCCCCCAGTCGGCGAAAAAGCGCCGGCAGGTCGCGAGATCGTCGACGCCGTACGTGATCTGCTCGATTCCCAAAATGCTCATTGCGTCATTCCCCTTCGCTCAGTTCGCCCACGGCAGCGGCGCGTCGTTCAAGCCCCAGTAGAGGCTCTTCTGCTGCATGTACTCGCGGATGCCGAGGCGCCCCTTCTCGCGCCCCATTCCGCTCTCCTTCCAGCCCGAGAACGGCGTGGAGATCGAGAACAGCTTGTACGTATTGATCCAGACGGTGCCCGTCTCCAGCGCACGCGCGATACGCCAGGCGCGCTTGTAGTCGCGCGTCCAGATGCCGGCCGCCAGGCCGAACACGCTGTCGTTCGCCTGCGCGATCAGCGACGCTTCGTCGTCGAACGGCATCGCGACGAGCACGGGGCCGAAGATTTCTTCCTGGCAGATGCGCGCGCTGTTCGGCAGGCCTTCGAGAATCGTCGGCTGATAGAAGAAGCCGTGCTCGCGCCCGTCGCCCGACGGCCGCTCGCCACCGCACAGCAGGCGGCCGCCTTCCTCGAGACCGAGCGCCACGTAGCGTTCCACCGATTCGCGATGCTTTGCGGTGATCAGCGGCCCCATCTGCGTGTCGGGCCGCGTCGGGTCGCCCACACGCAGCTTGCGTGCGCCCGCGACCAGGCGCTTCATGAATTCGTCGTACACCGAACGCTGCACGAACAGTCGCGAACCCGCGATGCACGCTTCGCCCGACGAGCTGAAGATGCCGTACAGCACGCCGTTGACCGCGTGATCGAGATCGGCGTCGTCGCATACGATCGTCGGCGACTTGCCGCCGAGTTCGAGCGACACGGGCATCAGCTTCTCGGCCGCGATGCGCGCGATGCCGCGGCCCACTTCGGTGCCGCCGGTGAACGACACCTTCTTCACCAGCGGATGACGCACGAGCACGTCGCCGATCACCGAGCCCTTGCCCGGCAGCACGCTCAGCACGCCCTTCGGCACGCCGGCTTCCTCGCAGATGCGAGCCAGCGCCAGCGACACGAGCGGCGTGACTTCGGCCGGCTTCAGCACCACCGCGTTGCCGCCCGCCAGCGCCGGCGCAAGCTTCTGCGCATCGGACGCGATCGGCGAATTCCAAGGCGTGATCGCCGCGATCACGCCGATCGGCTCGTACACGCTCATCGTCAGGTAGTCGCCGCGCGACGGCGTCAACTCTTCGTCGAGCGTTTCGAGGCACGCCGCGAAATAGCGGAACGTGTTCGCGGCGCTCGCCACCAGCACGCGCGTCTCGCCGATCGGCTTGCCGTTGTCGCGGCGCTGCAGGTTCGCGAGCGCTTCGTGGCGCTGCATGATCAGATCGGCGATGCGATACAGCACCTGCGCACGCAGGTGCGGCTTCAGCCCGGCCCAGTCGGCGCGGCGCCAGGCGGCGTCGGCAGCCTCGACGGCTTCGGCCGCGTCTTCCGCGTTCGCGGTCGACACTTCCATGTTCAGCGACTGGTCGGCCGGATAGATGCTCGCGTAAGGCGCGCCGCGGCCGCGGCGCCATTCGCCGCCGACCAGGATGTTGCCGTCGGGTACGAGGCTCGTATCGAAAGGAGTCATGTCACAAGTCCCACAAATCTGTCTCTGCACGTCCGCCCTCGCCGTGGCGCGGGCGGACATTCAATGGCCCGGTCAGATCACGCAGCGGGCCGCGCGGTTGCGCAGCGCGCGGATCGCGCTGTACGCCGTCAGCGCGGACGTCTTCGGGTTGTCGGGCAGCGGCTTGCCGCTCATTTCCAGCGACATCTCGCCGAATGCGCCGCGCGCGGTGATGCGGTGCACGTTGCGCGCGACGGCCGGATCGGCAATCAGGCGCACGTGCGTCGCGTCGAGGCCGAGGCCCGCGAGCGCGACGGTCGCCGCGACGTTCGCGTTCTTCGGATACAGGCGCGCGGCATCGCGCGCGCTGCCTTCGAAGATCACCTTTTCCTCGGTCATCGCGCGCAGGTCGCACAGTGCCTCGGCGGGCGTGCCGAGCCAGCCGAGCGGCGGCTTGCGGCCCACGTACAGCACTTCGTCGAGGCCGCCCTGCTTCGCGGACGCCAGCGCGTCGATCCCGCCGATCGCGCCGGACAGCAGCGTCACCGTCGCGTCGCCTTCGTCGGCCGCCTGCGCGAGCACGTCGAGCAGCGCGAGGTCGGACAGCGCGCCGATCGATGCGACCGCGCAATCGGTGCCGGCCTTCAGCAGCGGCACGACGTGATCGACGAGCGCGCTGTGGCCCGCGCATTCGAGCGCGAACTCGGGGCGGCGGGCCAGTGCGTCGACCGACGACACGACCTCCACCGCGCCGCCCAGCACGCCCTGCACCGCCGCGCGCTGGTGTTCCGGCACGATCACGTGCGCGACGCGCAGCGACGCATCGTGCTCGACCGCGTGGTACACGGCCGCGCCGATCGCACCGAAGCCGATCATCGCGACGTCGACGGGTGCGTGCGCCCGCTTTTGCCCGTTACGCATACTGGCGCTCCGACGGCTCTTCCTTCTTCACCGGCGGGCCGGCGAACGACGATGCGAACGAGCCGACCGACAGCATGTCGACTTCGACCATCACCGGGCCTTCCTTCGCCATCCCGTCGCGCACGATCGCTTCGGCATCGTCGAGCGACGTGATCCGGTAGTGCGTGAGGCCGAAGCTCGCGCAGAATTGCGCGAAATCGGGCTGGTGCAGCTGCACGAAGCAGCGACGGCCGCCGTAGTGCGCATCCTGGATGTTGCGGATCACGCCGTAGCACTGGTCGTTCATCAGCACGATCATCACGTTCGCGTTTTCCTGCACGGCCGTCACGAGCTCGCCGACGTTGACCATCAGGCCGCCATCGCCGACGAGGCACACCGTCTTCGCCGCCGCATCCGCCAGCGCCGCGCCGATGCCCATCTGGATCCCCTGGCCGATGCCGCCGCCGAGCGCATGCACGCCCGAGCGCGGCTCGAAGATCTTCAGCAGGCGGTTGCCCCACGTGCTGTTCGAGATCGTCACGTCGCGCACCCAGTTGTAGTCGCGGCCGACGGCGCCCTGCAGCGTGTCGACGAGCTGCTTGTACGGCCCGAGGCCCTTCGACACGTCGGCCACCGCCTGCTCGCGGGCTGCGGCGAGATCGGCGGCGAACTGCGGATCGACCGACAGGCGGCCTTCGAGCTGGTCGGCCAGCTCGGCCAGCACGCGCTTCGAATCGCCATGCACGAACAGCTCGTTGCGATAGCCGCGGTTGTCGGCGAGCGCGTCGGCATCGACGCGGAACAGCGGCTGCGGCAGCGCGAGCTTGTACTTCAGCGTTTCGTTGCCACGCAGGCGCGAGCCGACGACGACCAGCGCATCGCAGGTCTTGTAGAACGCTTCGACGGACGCGTGCACGTTGAACGCGCCGAGCGTCGCCGGATGATCCTCGGGCAGCACGCCGCGGCCCTGCACGCTCGTCACGACGCCGAAGCCGAGCTTCACGAGGCGTTCGACTTCCTCGCGTGCGTGGCGCGCGCCGCCGCCGAGCCACAGCAGCGGGCGGCGCTTGGCCGCCAGTGCGTCGGCGAGCTTCGCGACGCGTGCGGCGTCGTGCTCGCGTACCGCGACATGAGCCGGCGCGAGGTCTTCCGGCCATTCGATTTCAGCGGCCTGGATGTCGATCGGGATTTCGACCGACACCGGGCCCGTCGGCGCCGTCTGCGCGATGCGCACGGCTTCGCGGATCGTCGGCAGCACGGTTTCGACGGTACGCACGCGAAACGCGGCCTTCGAGATCGAGTCCAGCATCGACAACTGATCGGGTGCTTCGTGGATATACGCGAGATCCTGGTCGAGATACGGCGTCTCGATCTGCCCCGTGACGTGCAGCAGCGCGGTGCCGGCCGTCAGCGCCTCGACCATTGCGCCCGCCGCGTTGCCCGCCGCCGTGCCAGTACTCGTGAACGCGACCCCGAGGCCGCCCGACACGCGGGCCAGGCCGTCGGCCATGTTCAATGCGCCGGCTTCGCCGCGCGCGCCGACATACCGGATGTTGCCGCGCGAGTTGATCGCGTCGAGGATCGGCATGTTGTGGATCGAGATGACACCGAATGCAGTCTTCACACCGCACTGCTCGAGAAAGGCGGCAATCAGCTCGCCAACCGTGGTTTTTTCAGACATGGCGTGCAAAGCCTCCAGAAACGTCGATATGGCTGCCCGTCGTGTAGGACGACAGATGCGTTGCGAGATAAAAGAGCGCCCAGGCGGCCTCGTCAGGCTTGCCGAAGCGGCTCAGCGGAATGTTCTTCGTGCGGGCGAGCGCGCCAGTCCAGTCCTCCCAGCTTTCGCCCGCCTGCGCCTGCGCTTCGTAGCGGCGACGCCACTGGCCCGACTCGACGATGCCGATCAGGATCGAGTTCACGCGGATGCGCTGCGGCGCGAGTTCGGTCGCGAGCGACTTCACGAGGCTCAGCACGCCCGCGCGCGCCGACGACGTCGCAACCATGTGAGGCTCCGGCTGCAGCGCGAGCAGCGAGTTCACGCAGGTGATCGTCGGCGCCTGCGCGTCGCGCAGCAGCGGCAGGAACGCGCGCGTCGGGCGGATGATGCTGAAGTACTTCAGTTCGAGCTCTTCGCGCCATGCATCGTCGGTCGTGTCGGCGAAGGTCGACACGCGGCCTTGGCCGGCGTTGTTGACCAGCATGTCGGCGCGGCCGAAGCGGGTCGATACCGCTTGCGCGAAAGCGGCCACATCCTGCCCGTCGAGCACGTTGCAACGCTCGGCGAGCAGTTGCGCGCCCGGGTATTTTTCAACGAGCATCGCTTCGGCACGCGCGAGGCGTTCGCTGTCGCGGCCGCAAATCGCGACCGACGCGCCCGCCTGCAGGAACCGTTCGGCGGTCGCGAGGCCGATGCCGGACGAACCGCCCGTCACCACCGCCACCTGCCCGGTCAGATCGATCTGAATCATGTCAATCCTCGCCGGGCCGCCCCAAGAGGATTGACCGCCCCCTCGGGGGGCAGCGTGCGAAGCATGCGTGGGGGTCTCATTTCACTCCTAAAGCCTTGAGAAACGTGTGCTCGTCATCCGAGCGGTAATTGAGCCGCCGCGACAGTTCCGCCGCCGCGCGCTGCACCTTGTCGATCAGCCCGTCGGCGATCAGTGCCGCATCGATTTCCGGGCGCGGCACCGTCACCGTGATGCATGCGACGATCTTCTGCGTCTCGTTGCGCACCGGCGCCGTGACCACCGAGATGCCGCGCTCGAACGACGAATTGCTGACGCCGTAACCGCGCAGTGCATCCTCGCGGATCATTTCGTACAGCGTGTCGACCGTCTCCGGCGTCGCGTTCGTCATCCGGTTCAGCGAACCCTCCGGATACAGCGCATGCAGCGCCTTCAACGACAGGTCGCCCATCAGCACGTGACCGTGCGTCGTCGCATGCGCGGGCAAGCGCGTGCCGACGTTCACGCGGATCGAGCTGAACACCGGCGCCTGGCTCTGCGCCTTCGCGACGAACACCACGTCGCGGCCGTCGCGGATCACGATGTGCGTCGTGAAGCCGGTCGCATCGCGCAGGCTCTCGATCACGGGCAGGCCGAGATCGGTCAGCTCCAGCGAGCTCAGGTATTCGAAGCCGAGCCGCAGCACGGCGATGCCGAGCTTGTAGTTGCGGTCCTTGTCCGCGCGCTCGAGGAAGCCGAGCGATTCGAGCGTCTGCAGCAGGCGGAACACCGTCGTGCGCGGAATGCCGAGCCGCTTCGACAGCTCGGGCGCGCCGAGCACGGGCTCGCGCGGCGTGAATTCGGCGAGGATCCGCAGCCCGCGTTCGAGGCCCGGCACCACGTAGTTGGCGTCGGATTTCGCGTTTTCGGATTCGTGATTTTTCAGCGGTTCGTTCATGCCATTCCCCGCTGTTGGTCGCACTGACGGCAGAACGTGTCGATCAGTGCGGAATAAGCGGCCGGTGCTTCGACATAGCCGGCATGACCGGCTTGCGGAATCACCTGCAACCCGACGTGCGCGGCCGCGGCGATCCGCTCGCATGCAGCAGGCGGCGTGATCGCGTCGTTCGCACCGACCGCCACGGCCGTGCGGCCGCGAAAGCCGGCGAGATCGGCTGCGAGATCGGCGTTCGCGAGCAGATGCGTGGCCTGCGCGTAACCGGCCGGCACGATGCGCGCCATGTTCCAGCGCACCCATGCACGCGCATCCTCGTTCGCGAAACCGGACAGCATGTTGCCGCTGCGCTGCTCGGCGAGCCCGGCCGGGCCGAGTTCCGCGAGCATCGCGAGCCGCGCATCGCGGTGCGATTCGCGTGTTTCGGCCGGTGCGCTGCCGTAGCCGCCCGCAGGCGACACCAGCAGCAGCCCGGCGATCCGCGCGGGCATCATGCGGGCGAGACCGCCCGCGATGATCGCGCCGAGCGAATGACCGACCAGCACGCAGCGTTCGATGCCGAGTGCCTCGAGCCACGCATTCAGCGATGCCGCGTAATCGGCGGCGGCCGGCGACGCGCCGTGCACGGGCGTCGACACGCCGTAACCGGGCGCATCCCACGCGAGCACGCGCCGCGATGCGCCGAGCGTGTCGAGCTGGCGGACCCACGATGCGGCGCCCGAACCGATGCCGTGCAGCAGCACGACGGGCAGCGCACGGCCCGCATGCTGCACGCCGGCCTCGCCTGCGCCAGCCTCACGGTAGCCGATCATGCCCGCCGCGCCGGCCGCACAACGCTGCTCGGGAAACTGCCCGAGCAGCGCGGCGAACGCCGCGGTGCGGTCGCGTTCACGTTTGTCGATGACACTCATTGCTTCACCTGCCCCATCTCAACGCTTGATCTTCGCGAGCGGCGAATCGGGCGGATACGTCGGCGTGATCGGTTTCGGCGAACCGAGCATCACGCACATCAGCGCGTCTTCCTCGCCGATGTTGATTTCCGTGCGATACACGCCCGGCGGTACCGAGATCAGGTCACGCTCGCCGAGAATCGCTTCCCACGTCTCGCCGTCACGCTCGCAGATCACCTTCATCTTCCCGCGCAGCACGAAGAAGATTTCTTCGACGTCCATATGGATGTGGCTCGGGCCGATGTTGCCGGCCGGGATGACCATCGTCGAGAACGTGAAGCCGCCGGCCGGCACCGTGTTGACGTCCTTCGCGACGCCCGTGCCGCCCGTGCCGACGTAGCGCATCTGCGCACGGCGGTACTTCGGGTCGTAGTCGGCCTGGAACTTCAGTGCGTCCCAGTCGTAGCGACGCGTCGCATAGCGCGCCACGCGCCCTTCCATCCAGTCGTCGAAGCTTGCGCCTTCCGGCTGGTCCCACGACTTGCGTTCGAGATCGGCGTCCGCCATCGTCCTCTCCTTCATTCAGTGTGAAAACTTCAATTCATTACGAAGCCGCCGTTGACCGGCAGCAGTTGACCCGTCACGAAACGCGCGCCGTCCGACAGCAGGAACAACACGGGGCCCGTCACGTCGTCGGGCACCTGCGCACGCGTCAACGCGCGGCCCTGCAGGTAGAACGCGTGGCGCTCGGCCGGCACGTAGGCCGTCGCCTCGACTTCGGTCAGCCCCGGCGCGATCGCGTTGACCGTCACGCCGTGCGCACCGAACTCGCGTGCCTGCGCATGCGTCATCGCGATCACCGCGCCCTTGCTCGCGACGTACGCGAGCAGCTTCGGCGCGCCCCACAGCGCGGTGTCCGATGCGAGGTTCACGATCGCGCCGCGGCCCGACTGCGCGAGGTACGGCAGCGCCGCATTGCTGACGAGCCACACGCCGCGCACGTTCACGTTCATCACGGCGTCCCACGTCGACACGTCGAGCTCCGTCGACAGCTTGCCGCCCGAGTTCGTGATCGCCGCGTTGTTGATCAGCGCGTCGATGCCGCCGAGCGCCGCCGCGCCCTGCGCGACGAACGCAGCGACGCTCGCCGGATCGGCGAGATCGAGCGCGAAGAAATGCGCGGCATGGCCGGCTTCGGAGAGTTGCGCGGCAAGCGCACGGCCTTCGTCGGCCAGCACGTCGCCGAACGCGACCTGCGCGCCCGCCTCGACGAGTGCCTTCACGAACGCCGCGCCGAGCCCGCGTGCGCCGCCCGTGACGAGCACGCGGCGCCCCGCGAGCGACACGACCGGAGTGCGCTTAGCCATTCGCGGGCTCCGCTGCGACCTGCGCCGCGCGATGCGCGTCGAGCGCGGAAAGATGCTCCTGCGCACGCTGGCGCAGCATCCGGCGCACGCGCGTGATGCCGACGTCGTGCTGGTACAGGTATTCGTGATCGCGCGCATGCGGCGCGAGGCTTTCGAGGACGTAGCGGTCCTGCTCGAGCACGTCCCAGTGCAGGCCCTCGAGACGGTTGCGGTACATGAAGCGCCACACGTCGCGCTGCCAGCCGCTGACCTTGCGCGTGCGCCAGAAGTAGACCTGGCAGTTGTCGCCGTCGACCGGCGTCGCGAAGCCGATGATCCCGAAGTTGCCGCCCGGGCCGAACTTCTGCTTGTACGGAATCGCAAGACGCATCCACAGGCAGCCCGTTTCGCCGAGCTCGACCCAGTCGAAGTTCACGTCGCGCTGGCCGATCTTCTCGAACATCAGGCCCGTTTCCGTCTTGCGCACGCGCATGTCGGCCTGCTTGTCGCCTTCGGCCATCGAGTGCGAGGTGGCATGCAGGTACGCGCCGTGCATCGGGTCCATCACGTTGTCGATCGCGTACTGGTAATTGCACTTCCAGTTCGACACGCACAGGAAGTGGCCGTACGCGTCGTCGACCAGTTCCTCGGGCAGGTTCAGCGGCGCCGGCTCGCCGTGCGCTTCGTCGCCGAACCACAGGAAGATCGCGCCGGCCTTCTCCTCGACCGGATACGACTTCACGCACTTCGTGCCTTCGAGCGGACAGTTCGATACGGCCGGCACGCGGTTGACCGTGCCGCCGCCGTCGACTTCGATGCCGTGATACCAGCAGGCGATGCTGCCGCCGAGGTTCCAGCCGAGCGACAGGCGCGCGCCGCGGTGCGGGCAGCGATCCTCGAGCGCGTGAACCTTGCCGTCGTGATCGCGCCACAGCACGATCTGCTCGGACAAGCGCGTAAGGCCGACCGGTGCATTCGACACCTGCCAGCTCGGCGCGACGGGATACCAGTAGTTCTTGATGCCGCGGTCGAGATAGTCACGGACCGGGTCGTGTTGGGCTTCGTGTTGTACGGGGGACGTCATCAGTGTGCTCCGGATGCGGTTGTCGTCGGGTCGGCGGTCGGCGCTTACGCGGTCATTCCGCGAGCGAGGCCATTTCGGCGCGGAAGCGCTCAGGTGTCCATACCGTGCCGTCCGGCGCGCGGAAGCCGATGCGGTTCAGGCCCGCTACGACATCGTCCAGCTCGACCGCGCCGGCTTCGAACACGCGTTCGAGCGCATCGCCGAGGTCGTTTTCATACTGGGTCGGTGCGGCCTTGCGGTTCTGCCAGACCTGGTTCTCGACCTGGCCGGGGATCTCGATCTGCCCCTTGCCCGCGACGTTGTTCGGCTGCGGCGCCACCCACGGCTTCAGGAAGGGATTGAAATTCACGGTCGCTTCTTTCATGTCACTCCACCTTGATCTGGATTTCCTCGCCCGCCAGACGCACCGCGTACTGCTTCAGTGCACGCCCGCCCGGACCCTTCAGGCATTCGCCCGTCCTGATGTCGAACACGGCCTCGTGCAACGGGCATTCGACCGTGCCTTCGTCGACGAACCCCTGCGTGAGCAGCGCGTACGCATGCGGGCACACGTTCTCGAGCGCATACACGTCGTCGCCGACGCGGTAGATCCCGATTTCGACGCCGTCGGTCCGCTTGAACTCGATCGGCGTGTCTTCCGACAGCGCGCCGGCGTGCCCGGCGCAAACCCATTGTTCAGACATCTCACACCCTTCCTTCTGATCGACTCTCGGTTTGTTCCGATTTGTTCCATACCCGGAACAACAGTTTATGGATGGTGATTATAGGAGCGACTTTCCATGAGTAAAATAAAAAGCTGCATGCCCTAGGGAAAACACCGACCGGCGGACCGCCGATCGCTTTCGCCTGCCTTATCGAATGTAATTTTTTGTTTTATTGCGGGGATTTACGGGCTTTTTTGACGCATCGCGCACCGATGCCGTGCATCGCTCCGGCACCCATCCGTCCCGAAAAATTTATTTTTGATCCGGTGCCTGACGCCTCTATACTCCATTCCATCAGAGGCACAATGTTCCTTATATGGAACATAAGAATGCCCACCCGATGGCGAAAACGCGCGACGGCCGGCCGTTCCCGCGCACGCCGCCACGACACGTTTTCATCAGGTTGCAGATTCAGGAGATCAAATGGTCAAGCATGCGGTAGCAGCAGCAGTGATCGGATTGGGCGCCGCGTCGGGCGCGTGGGCGCAGAGCAGCGTGGTGCTGTACGGCAGCATGGATGCAGGTGTCGCGTACGTGAACAACGTCGGCGGCCATGCGAAGTGGGCGATGATCCAGGGCAATACGCAACCCGATCGGTGGGGCCTGAAGGGCAAGGAAGACCTCGGCAATGGCCTGTCGGCGATCTTCCAGCTCGAAAACGGCTTCTATACGAACAACGGCCAGTTCGCGACCGCGAACACGATCTGGAACCGCGCGGCATTCGTCGGCCTCGGCTCGGAACGCTACGGCACGCTGACGCTCGGCCGCCAGACGCCGCTGTCGTTCGACTATCTCGATCCGCTCAGCACGGCCTACCTCGCGATGAGCTGGTACGCGTTCCACCCGGGCAACATCGACGGGCTCGCCGCGACCGGCAACGTGCCGTACAACAACTCGGTCAAGTACCGCTCGCCGACCTTCGCGGGCTTCTCGGCCGCGGCGACGATGGCGCTCGGCAACACGACGAACTTCTCGACCGGCAAGTCGGTCGGCATCGCACTGAACTACGCGAACGGGCCGTTCAAGGCGTCGGCCGTGTACTCGAATGAGCATGACCGCTCGATCCTGATCAGCACGACCGGCATCACGTCGTTCCAGGGGCAGAACACCGCGAACGGCTACACCGCGAGCAAGGTGGAGAACATCGGGGCGGGCGCGTCCTACCAGTTCGGCGACTTTCTCGTGCATGGCCTGTACACGCGCACGAAGATGCAGTCGAACGGCTTTTCGGACACGTTCCAGAGCTACGACGCGGGCGTGAACTACCGCAGCAGCGCGTTCAACACGATCGCGGGCGGCGCGGCGACCACCACGCTGGCCGGCCGCCGCTGGACGCAGGTCGAGCTCGGCGACATCTATTCGCTGTCGAAGCGCACGCAGCTTTATGCGAACGTGTTGTACGAGCACGGCTCGGGTGGCGCAAAGGCTGCACTCTTCACGGCAGGTGTGTCGAGCACCGCGAACCAGGTGATCGTGCTCACCGGGATCCATCACTCGTTCTGAACGGAGTCAGGCGTTCGCCGCCTGAAACGACGAGAGCGGCCCGCGGGCCGCTCTCTTTCTTTCGCGCATTGCATTTGCACGGCCGCCGGCCGCGCAGCGGCACACTCAGAACATCGCGACCTTGTGGCGCGCGTGCGCGAACGTCGGGTCGCTTTCGAGCGGACGATAGTTCAGCCGCTGCGACAGGTCGACCGCCGCGCCGCACACGGCTTCGACGAGCCGCTCCTTCTCGCCGGCCTCGCCGATCTCCGAGCGCGGTACCGTCGCGGTGATCGCCGCGACGATCGAGCCCGAATGATCGCGTACGGGCGCAGTCACTGCCGAAATGCCGCTCTCGAATGCCGCCTCGCTGACTGCATAGCCGAGCCGCGCGTAATGGCGCACGCGTTCGTACAGCTCGTCGACGGTGCCCGGCGTGCGCTCGGTGAACTGCTCGAGCTTTTTTTCCGGATAGAGCTGGCGCAACGCGTCGCGCGTCAGGTCGCCCATCAATACGTGGCCGTGCACGGTCGCATGCGCGGGCAGGCGCGTGCCGACGTGCACCTTCACCGATCCGAACATCGATGCGTTGCTCTGCGCCTTCGCGACGAACACGACGTCACGCTGGTCGCGGATCAGCAGATGCGTCGACAGGCCCGTTGCATCGCGCAGCCGTTCGAGCACGGGGGTGCCGAGATCGGTCAATTCGAGCGAATTCAGGTATTCGAAGCCGAGCCGCAGCACGCCGACGCCGAGCCGGAAATAACGGTCGCCGTTCACGCGCTCGAGGAAACCGAGCGCTTCGAGTGTCTGCAGCAGGCGGAACGTGGTCGTGCGCGGAATGCCGATGCGCTTCGACAACTCGGGCGCGCCGAGCACCGGCTCGCGCGCGGAGAATTCGGCGAGGATCCGCAGCCCGCGTTCGAGCCCCGGCACCAGATAGGACGACGCGCCGCCGGACGATTCGTCGTCGCCGGGCGCCGCGGATTCAGGCGCGCCGCTCATCGTTGTCTTGGCCATGTGGACACGGACGGAAGGAAATCAATCACGAAACAGGTCATGGATCGGCGTGGACGGGTGGCCATGCTACCTCAGCGCGCACGCAGGTTCGCACCCGCGTGCATCGCCGCAGCGCAGCATGCGCATCCACGGCCCCACGAATAGTCATTCACGGTCGAGAGGATAGCAGCGATGGACGGCGCGACACCATGCGGAAATCGCCGGACGGCCGGAAGCCGGCCGTGTGCGCGACGCGTGGCCGACGCATGGCGGCCGGCGTGGCAGGCGGCGCCGGGCCGCCTACAGGCGCGACAAGTAAACCCGGATATTCGCGCGGTCATACGTAAAGCCGCCGGCCGCGTCCGGCTCGAGCACCCGCGCCAGGTCGACCGCATACATCCATCCGCTGCCCAGACGGCCCCCGTTGATCGCCCGGATCCGGCTGCCGCCGACGGCGATCGCGGCATGAAAGACCGTACCACCGCGCGAGAAGCCGACCGCGGTTCCCGCCGGAATGCTCGCGCGCCCGTCCCATTCACCGCCGGTCTCGAAGTTGAACCGCGTCCGCCAGTGCTGGCCGATCGTGTCGAGCAGCGCACCGGGCGCGATCATCGCGTCACCGCGCAGCAGATACCGGACATAGGCCGCGGCGTCGTAGCAGACGCCCCCGGATACATATTCGTTGATGTCGGCCATGCCGAACATCAGCGCCTGGGCGTGCTTCTGCCGTTCGGCGAAACCGGACTGGGCGACATGCCCGCCTAACTGGGAGAGTTGCATGGGAGGCTCCTTGTGAAGAAGCAGGACATCATCGTCCTGCCAACGCAATAACCTCATATGGTATTACGATATCCGGCCACATCGGCATCCGGCCTCCAGCGTCACGGCACGCGCGCCTCGAGATAGCGGGGCAGACGGTCGGCCGCGTCGCCGTCGGTTTCGAGCCACGTCTGGAACTGCTGCCCGGCGAGCTGCCCATAGCGGATCCATGCCTGCGGCACGTCGGGCGTGGCTGGCGCTGACGGACAGCCACGCCGGCCCGGTGCATGCGTTGTTGCGCGAAGCGCGCGGTGCCGCCGGCGGAACACGGAAAAATTGAAGACGATCGGGAAAACCACCCAGCGGCGGACGGTGGGTGAACAGTGAAGACGATCCTCGGGCGGGATCGCCGCGACGGCGTCAGGCCGTCACGGCGTCGTCATACTCGGCGCGGGCAAGCTGGCCGGCGGCGTAAGCCTCGGCTTCGCCGCGAAAGCCTTCCCGGCTGAACGCGACGACTTTCACGCCGACGCCGGTCGCCCGCTTCACCGTCAGCGCCCATTGCCATCCACCGTCTTGTTCAAAGACGTGCAGCGAGGGTTCGAAGGAAGGGTCGAATACGGTCACGCGTTTTGCTCCTGCCCCCTTGCGCACCGCGTCGGCAACGCTTGGGGCATGTCGAAAGGATCGCGCCGGGATGCGACGCGTTTCTGCCATTCGACAGTCTAGTCAAGGATTGTTGCGACGCACCATCAGAGGTTTCACTCATCTATCGGAACCGGGCGGTCGATCAAATTTTCCTGAAACCCATATGGCACGGGCCTCCGCGCCGTTTCGGCCCGCACGGTTCAGCGCTCGTGCGGCAACGTGCCGCATACGCGATCGCTTGCCTGCATCGGTCGCCCGTGAATCGCAAAAACGGGGCGCGAATCCCTCGGCGATCCGGGCACCTCGATGACGAGGGTCGTTACCGGCCCATGCCGTCCGGCATCACGCGCCGGAACGTCAGGTTCACGCGCTCGCCCTGCACGCCCGGCGCCTTCGGCACGCGATGCTGCCATTCGGCCTGTGTGCGCCCGCGCATCACGAGCAGGCTGCCATGCAAGAGTCGATACACATGCGTGACGCCGGTTGCACGATGGCGAAGGTCGAACACGCGCATCGCGCCGAGGCTCACCGACGCGATCACCGGCGCATCGCCAAGCTCGGGCTCGTTGTCCGCGTGCCAGCCGAGGCTGTCCAGCCCGTTGCGGTAGCGATTGAGCAGCACGCTGTTGAAACGCGCGCCGCACGTCGCCTCGACCGCGCGCTTCAGGTCGAGCACGGCTGGCGTCCACGGCGCCGGCACGTTGCGGATCCCCGAATACACGTAGACGGCATCCGGCTCGCCCTGCCATGCGGTGAGCCGCGGCAACGGAATGCGTCCGCGCGGCGTGCGGATCGTGTCCTGCCGCCACGCAACCTCGTCGATCAGCGCGGCCAGCGCGCGATCGGCATCGGGCGGCGCCAGCCAGTCCGGGTACCAGTCCACGTCGGGCGCGGGCGTGTCAGCAAAGAGATCGGGCGTCGACATGTCGAAAGGAACGGGCGATGAACGGTGCGAACAGTGCATGCCTGCATACTAGCCAACGGCGTCGCGCACCGCCATGCGCTGTCATTCGCGGATGCAAGGAAACCGCCGTGCCCCACGCCCCGCGATGCGCGTTCGCGCATCACGCTATCATCGCGGCGTGTCGCGGCCTGCCCTGCCGAGCGGTGCCGCTTTCCCTCTTCCGCCCTGCCGGCCGGCGCGATGCGGCCGCTTTCCTTCCGGATCCCATCATGACGACGCTGTCCGACTCCGCCCTCGATCAACTGTTTCTCACCGCGCGCACGCACAACGCGTGGCAGGACAAACCCGTCGACGACGCGCTGCTGCACCGGCTGATCGACCTGACGAAATTCGGCCCGACGTCGGCGAACGCGAGCCCCGCGCGCTTCGTGTTCGTCAAGTCGCCCGAAGCGAAGGCGCGCCTGAAGCCCGCGCTGTCCGAAGGCAATCGTGCGAAGACGATGGCCGCGCCCGTCACCGTGATCGTCGGCATGGACCTGGCATTCCACGAACACCTGCCGCGCCTGTTCCCGCACGCCGACGCACGCAGCTGGTTCGCCGGCAACGATGCGCTGATCGAGGCCACCGCGTTCCGCAATTCGTCGCTGCAGGGCGCGTACCTGATCCTGGCCGCGCGCGCACTCGGCCTCGACGCGGGCCCGATGTCCGGCTTCGACGGCGCAAAGGTCGATGCCGCGTTCTTCGCGGGCACCGCGGTCAGGAGCAACTTCCTCGTGAATCTCGGCTACGGCGATCCGGCCGGCCTGTTCCCGCGCAGCCCGCGCTTCGACTTCGACGACATCGCCCGCATCGAGTGACGGCCGCTGGCCAGGGCCGGCTCCCGCCGATGACGGGCTTGCACCGGCCCCACGAATGCATTTTTCAAAACGGGGGAACGCGACCTACCCGCCGCGCGTCAGCCGGATCAGCGTGATCTCGGACGGCACGCCGAAGCGGTTCGGCGGCCCCCAGTATCCGGTGCCGCGGCTCGTATAGAGCCACAGATCGCCGAAGCGGCTCAGCCCGCCGATCACCGGCTGCTGCAGCCGCACGAACGGCGGCCACGGCAGGAACTGGCCGCCGTGCGTATGCCCCGACAACTGCACGGTAAAACCGGCGCGATTCGCCGCTTCCGCGCTGCGCGGCTGGTGCGCGAGCAGGATCTTCGTGCCGACGTCGCGCGGCGCGCCCGCCAGCGCCTGCACGGGGTCGCTGCGATGGGCGGGATCGAACCCGCCCGCCGTGAAATCGGTGACGCCCGCGAGCACCGCATGCGCGCCGTCGTGTTCGATCAGCACGTGCTCGTTGAGCAGCACCGTCAGCCCGATGCGCCGGAATTCGTCGATCCACGCATGCGCGCCGGCGTAATACTCGTGGTTGCCCGTCACCAGGAAGCTGCCGTGCCGCGACTGCATGCGGCCGAGCGGCGCCGTGTGCTCGCGCAGGCGCTTGACCGAGCCGTCGACCACGTCGCCCGTCACGACGACGAGATCGGCATCGAGCGCGTTGACCGCGCGCACGATCCGTTCGACATAGGGCCGCTTGATCGTCGGCCCGACGTGGATGTCGGACAGTTGCACGATCGACAGCCCGTCGAGCCCGGCCGGCAGCCCTGCAACCGGGATCGACACGCGCTTGACCGCTGCCGTGCGGCGCGCACCGACGAACCCGATCACGGTGACGAACACCGCACCGGCCACCACACCAATCGCCGTGTCGGTCGCCGCGGCAAGCCACGCGCCGTCGTGCCCGAGATGCCGCCATCCGACTACACCAAGCAGCACGAATTCGCGCAGGAACGTCAGCAGGAGCAGCGACGAAAAGAAGCCCATGACGAGCGAGCCGGCCCAGCCGGCCAGCGTCGCGGCCCAGCCTTCGTCGAAGCGTCGCGAGAACATGCCGACCGGGATCAGCACGACGAAGCTCGCCAGCACGAGCGCCGCGATCGTGCGCGCGACCGGCGACGCGAACGCATCGGGAATGATCCGTATCCCGACGTACAGATGGAACAGCACGCCGATTGCAATGAACCGGACAAAGAAACTTCGCATGGAACGCTCACCCTCGTTGCGATACCGCTTTACCGCTTCCGCGACACGTGTCGCACGAGGCCGTGAGGCTCCGTGCGGCGCGTCGCGCCATACGCACGATGGTACACAGATCGCGGCTGCGACGACCGGTCGCCGGCCTGGCTTCGACGCCGCGCGTCACGACGCCCGACCGTGGCCTCATCGCCGGCCCGAAGCGAGCGCGGTCGATGCGGTCCTGAAGCGCCCCGTTACCGACATGCGCGCCCGCCGCGGTTACCCGTTCAGGTCAGCCACGTCGAAACGGCCTGCGCGATGATCGACGCGAACGTCCGCGTGTTGCCCGAAAGCACCGCGCGCCGCCGTGCAAAGCCGATGGCACTGCGCGTCGCTGCCCTCACAGACGAGCAGACGACCCGGGCCGAACGCCCGCTGCGGATCTGCGTCGCCGATTGCGACGCGCTGGCGCGCTTCGTACGCAATCCGCGTCGACCGGCTCGGCAACTCCCCCGGCCTGCCGGCTCCATCGAATTCCCGTGCGTTCGAGCGGCAATCAGCCGTTTCCGCGCCGATTCCGCCCTGTCGATGCGGCAAATTCAGCCCCCTTCGTTCGTCTGACGATCCTTTACAGTCCGTGAGCGACCCTACGCGAGCTTGCACTGGCAGAATCGCGCCGGCCCGCCCCCGGTTGCCGATACACGCTGCCGGACGTGTGGACGTGCCCCCCCGACCGGCAACGCCCCCCCACGGTGCGCAAGGCGGGTGGCTGGCGATCCGCATCGCACTGATTTATTATCGGCTCCGTATCCCGGAATCGTCGTCGCGGCGACGATCCGCATTGCGCCGCGCCCGGCATCCACCCCCAACGTCGAGCTCGTCACACCATGAGAAAAACAACGCCGCGCGCGCCCTTGCGCGTCGCCGCCGTCCTGGCGCCAGCTCTGCCGCTTGCAGGCTGCGCATCGCGCGGCGCACCGTCGTACGTCCTGTTCGGCGCGTATTTCCCGCTTTGGCTCGTCAGCGCGATCGTCGGTGTCGTCGGCGCGATCGTCGCGCACCGCGTATTCGTCTCAACCGGCTGGGCCGCCACGGTGCCCTACCAGCTTGCCGTCTGCACGGCGATCGGGCTCGTGGTCGCCGTGATCGTGTGGCTCACCGGCACGGGGCCGTTCGCATGAAGGCCGCCGGCACCGCCCGCCCCTCCGTCAAAGGCCGCGTGATCGCACTGGCGATCGTCGCGCTCGGCATCGCGGCACTCGTGTACGCGTACTACCGCACGACCGCGTACCCGTCCACCGACGACGCGTCGATCGACGCGGACGTCGTGCATGTCGCGTCACCGGTCGGCGGCCGCATCGTGCAGCTCGCGGTGCATGAAAACCAGCGCGTCGCGAAGGGCGACCTGCTGTATGTCATCGATCCCGTGCCGTACCGGCTGACGGTTGCGCAGGCGCAGGCCGACCTCGAGCTCGCGCGTGCATCGCTCGACACGCGCCGCCGCTCGCTGATCGGCGAGCACTCGAACGCGGCCGTGGCCGCCGAGCAGGTCAAGCGCGCGACGCAGAACCACGACCTTGCGACGCGCGACGTGAACCGGCTTGCACCGCTCGCCGCACAGGGCTACGTCAGCGCGCAGCAGTTCGATCAGGCGAAGGTCCGCCAGCGCGACGCGGCCGTGTCGCTCACGCAGGCACAGGAACAACAGCGCGCGTCCGCGCAGACGATCGGCGACGAGGCCGACGCGATCGCGACGCTGCATGCGCGCGAGGCCGCGCTGGCCCGTGCGCAGCATGCGCTCGACGACACCGTCGTACGTGCGCCGCACGACGGCCTCGTCACGGGCCTGAGCGTGCTCACCGGCGAAACCCTTGCGCCGAACCAGTCGATCTTCACGCTGATCGACGCGAGCGAATGGTTCGCCGTCGGCAACTTCCGCGAGACGGCGCTGAGCCGCATCGCAGTCGGCGACTGCGCGACCGTCTATTCGATGATCGACCGCAGCCGCCCGCTGACGGGCAAGGTCGTCGGCATCGGCGCAGGCATCGCCGACAGTGCCCGCATCAACCTGCCGCGCTCGCTGCCGATCGTGCAGAACTCGGTGAACTGGGTGCACGTCGCGCAGCGCTTCCCCGTCCGCGTGAAGCTCGACGAACCCGACGGCAAGCTCGTGCGCGTCGGCGCCAGCGCGATCGTCGAGGTCCGGCATGGCACTGCCTGCCGCTGAGGTTCGCTCGCCGGGCCCGCGCGAAGTCCTGCGACTGCTCGCGCCGTTTCCGGGGCGCGCGTCGATTGCCGTGCGGGTCGCGCTGATCTGCGCGCTGACCGCGCTCGTGACGGCCGCCTACGGCACGCCCGAAGCCGCGCTGTCCGCATACGTCGTGTTCTTCATGATCCGTGCCGACCGCGTGACGAGCGTCGTGCTCGCGGCCGCGCTGCTGCTGATCGTCACGATCGTGATCGGGCTCGTGCTCGGCATCGCGATCTTCAGCATCGACTATTCGATCCTGCGGGTCGCGTGCATGGCCGTGCTGTCGGTCGCCCTCCTGTATCTGACATCGGCCAGCAAGCTGCGCCCCGTCGGCGCGATCCTCGCGATGATCGTCGGCTTCGGGCTCGACCAGCTCGGCCTCGCGCCGTTCGGCGAAGCCGCGACACGTGCGCTGCTGTACATCTGGCTGACGATCGCGATTCCGGTCGGCGTCGCGATCGTCGTCAACCTGCTGATCGCGCCGTCGCCGCGCAAGCTCGCGCACGCGCAGCTCGCGAAGCGCCTGCGGCTCGCCGCGCAGCGGCTGCGCGGCGACGATGCGGCGCGCGACGCATTCGATGCCTGCCTGCACGAAGGCGACAAGCAGCTGCTCACGTGGCTCAAGCTGTCGAAACTCGAAGGCTCGTCGTCCGCCGCCGACTTCGCGGCCTTGCGGCAGGCCGTGGCGTCGAGCACCGCGCTGCTCGTTGGCGTCGCGCTGGCCGATCGCGAACCGGACGCGCGGCTGCCCGACGCGTACGCCACCCCGATCGCCGCAACGCTCGACGAGATGGCCGACATCCTCGAACAGGGCGGCTACCCGGTCGAAGTGACACTCGCGCTGCCGCCGACCGACACGCTGCCGCCGCTCGCGCGTGTCGCCGCGACGGATCTCCATGCGGCGATCACGCACTTCGCGGAACCTGCCGCAACGGCCAATGTCGGGTCGGCTTCGGCGGCTTCGGCGGCTTCGGCGGCTTCGGCGGCTTCGGCGGCTTCGGCGGCTTCGGCGGCTGCCCCCGAAACCGCCCCGCCACCCGCCCCGCGCGGCGGCTTCTTCCTGCCCGACTCCCGCACCAATCCCGACCACATCCGCTACGCGCTGAAGACGACCGCCGCGGCGATCTTCTGCTACCTGCTGTATTCGCAGCTCGACTGGTCGGGCATCCATACGTGCGTCGTCACCTGCTACATCGTGTCGCTCGGCTCGACGGCCGAGACGGTCGAGAAGCTCACGCTGCGGATCCTCGGCTGCATCGTCGGCGCGCTGCTCGGCACTGCGGCACTCGTATTCGTCGTGCCATCGCTGTCGTCGGTCGGCCACCTGATGGCACTGGTGTTCGCCGGCGGATGGCTCGCCGCATGGGTCGCGTTCGGCTCGCCGCGTATCGCGTATGCCGGCTTCCAGATCGCATTCGCGTTTTTCCTGTGCGTGATCCAGGGCGCCGGCCCCGGCTTCGACCTGACGATCGCGCGCGATCGCACGATCGGCATCCTGCTCGGCAACGTCGTCGTGTATCTAGTGTTCACGCGCATCTGGCCCGTCAGCATCGGCAAGCAGATCGACGTCGGGCTCGCGGCGCTGATCGACCAGTGGCGGCGCCTCGTCCAGGTCGCGCAGCCGGCCGAGCGGCGCACGCTGGCCGCCGAGGCGTTCGCGCGCCACGGCGCGATCGCGCAGGAACTCGGGCTGGTCCACTACGAACCGTCGTGGGTGCGCCCGGCCGCCACATGGCTCGCCACACGGCGGCGCGCGCTCGCGGAACTCGGCGCGCTCGAAGGCCCGCTGTTCCTGCTCGCCGAACGCAAGCCCGGCGACGCGGCGATCGGCGCGCAGCTCGCTCGCGTGACCGAACCGCGCGACGACGAAGCCGCGCGCCAGGCAAATACTCCCGCACCGCCAGCCACCCCGCCGGGCGCCGCCCCCACCGACCCCGCGCGCGACGCGCGGCTGAACCTGATCGACACGCGGCTCGCGCACATCGCCCACGCCGCACGGCAAGCCAACCCGAAGGAGCCTGCCCCCCATGCGCCGACCTGAACATCGCAAGAGAGGCGGGCA
>NZ_JAAGPP010000069.1:0-45138 GCF_017104975.1 Burkholderia sp. Ac-20344 | reverse complement strand
CGGTTCTTCGGCGCGGCGACCGGCGCGCTCGACCGCGCGGGCGTGCCGTGGCGCGTCGCGTTCACGACGCCGAGTCTCGCCGGGCTATGGGCGGCGGCGGCGGCCGGTCTCGGGCTGACGGTGCGCTCGCACTACGGGCTGCCCGCGTCAGTGCGCGTGCTCGATGCGGCTTCGTGCGGGCTGCCGGCACTGCCGAGCCTGCCGCTGATCCTGCTGCGGCGCACGTCGTCGGCGACGCCGACCGTCGATCGGCTCGTGCGGATCGTGAAGCAGGCGGTGCGGGATGCGACGGAGGGGGCAGGGGCGGCGCTGGCGGCTTGATATCGATCGACACGCATGCGGTCGGCTGGACATTCGGCCTATTGGAGAAACGGAGCGAATGTCGTGACAATGGTCGGCCACTCAATGGAGCCCTTCATGCAAGTTGTCACCGTCCCCGAAGCCACACTCGATCTTCAGCGGCTGCTCGATGCCGCGATCGGCGGTGAACGCGTCGTGATCATGCAGGACGGCAAGCAGTCGGTCCGGCTCGTGCCGCTTGAACCCATCCATCGGTTCGGCGCCCTCAAGGGGCAGATATGGATTGCAGACGACTTCGATGCACCCCTTTCCGCCGAAGATCTGGCCGAGTTCGAAGGGAAGTAATGCGGTTGCTGGTCGATACGCACATCTTTCTCTGGATGTGGGGCGATGATCCGAAACTGAGCGTTCGCGCGCGTAGGCTGATCGCCAGCGCCGATGCCGTGTTCGTCAGCAGCGCGAGCATCTGGGAGATGGCGATCAAAGCCGGGAAGGGAAAGCTGGACGTCGACGTGGATCTGCTAGTCGATGAGATCAAGACGAGCAAGTACCGCGAGCTACCGGTCAGGGCTACGCACGGCGCTGCCGTGCGTCATCAGCCACCTCATCATGGTGACCCGTTCGACCGGTTGCTCGTTGCGCAAGCGTGGTGTGAACCGCTGTTGCTCGTCACGGCCGACAGCCACCTCGCGCAGTATGGCGCGTCCCGAATCCTGACAGTCTGAAACAGTTTCGGGTGCAAAATCCTATGCGGCTGCGGCAGCTTGCCCGGACGTTTCCAGTTCCGCACAGATGGCTGCCAGCCGCTCCCGCAACCCTTCACTCGCCGGCACGAACGGCAGCCTCAACCCGTCCTCGCACCACCCTTGCGCGGCCAGCACGGCCTTCACCGGCGCCGGGTTCGGCTCCGCGAACAGCGCCGCGACGAGCGGCTGCAGCGCGACCGACAGACGCCGCGCATCGGCGAGCCGCCCGTCGCGCAGCAGCGCATGGATGCGCACATGCCATTCGGGCAGCACGTGCGCGCTGCTTGCGATCGCGCCGTGCGCACCGGCGCACATGGCCGCGAAGTTCTGGTTGTCGTCGCCGGACAGGATCGCGAGCGGCGTGTCGTGCACGAGCCGGCTCATCCGGTCGAGCGTGCCGCCGCATTCCTTGATGCCCGCGACGCGCGGGTCGCGCGCGAGCGCCTGCAGCGTCTCCAGTTCGACGTTCACGCCGGTGCGGTACGGGATGTTGTAGACGAGCACAGGCAGGTCGGCCGCGTCGACGATCGCCTCCACGTGGCGGCGGATGCCGTCCTGCGTCGGCCGCACGTAGACGGGTGGCGTGACGAGCAGCCCGTCGGGCCGCAACGCCGCGAGTTCGCGCGCGCGGGCGGCCGCGAAATGCGTCGCGCTCGCGGTCAGCCCGACGACGATCGGCAGCCCGGGCGCCGCGTCGCGCAGCGTCGCGAACACCGCGTCCTGTTCGCGCGCGTCGAGCAGCACGCCTTCACCGGTCGTCGCACCCGCGACGAAGCCCGCGATGCCTGCGGCTGCATAGTGGCGCGCGAGTCGCGCGAGCGCGGCATGGTCGACTTCGCCGTGGTGGAACGGCGTGATGATCGGCAGCCAGATACCTTCGAAACGTGTGTTCATGCAAAGCCTCATGGTGGAAACGGAGTGGGAAGGAACCGTTCCGCCGGCGGAGTGCCGGAGCGAGGCGTGCGAGCAAGGAGAAAGAAACGACCTGCGGGCATCCCGTCCGGCATTCGCCTGACGGGACGCGACGTCCCCGTCAGTCGAGGAGTCGTTTTTTCAGTTTCAGCCCGGCCGCGCGCGCACCTGCCGCGACGGCGGCGAGGATCGGAAGCGAGCGCAGGGCAGCGGACATGGAGGAACCGTGAAATGGGCTGAGCGGCGATCTTAACACCGGATCGACGGCGCGCGCGAGCGTCCGCCGCCTTTTAGCAGGATTCGAGATTTGCTTTCCACGACTGATTGGAAAGCACGCCGCGCCCGGCCGCTAGAATGCCCGCTTACGTTTCGATGACAGCGCGTACGCGTGCCGTCACGCACATTCACCACCACTGGAAACGGGGCATATCACGATGGCAAGCATGAAGGGGATCGGCCGCTGGCTGCACACGGGCGCGGCGGCGGCGCTGGTCGTGGCGGCGACGGCCGCGCACGCGGATACGTCGATCCTGAACGTGTCGTACGACGTGACGCGCGAGCTGTACAAGGACATCGACACGGGCTTTGCCGCCGCCTACAAGCAGAAGACCGGCGAGACGGTCTCGATCAAGCAGTCGCACGGCGCGTCGAGCGCGCAGGCGCTGTCGGTGCTGCAGGGGCTGCAGGCCGACGTCGTGACGATGAACCAGCCGAACGACATCGACCTGCTCGCCGAGCGCGGCCAACTGCTGCCGAAGGACTGGCGCGCGCGCTTCCCGGACAACAGCTCGCCTTACTCGACCACGATGGTGTTCCTGGTGCGCAAGGGCAACCCGAAGGCGATCAAGGACTGGGGCGATCTCGCGAAGCCGGGTGTCCAGGTGGTCATCGCGAACCCGAAGACGTCGGGCAACGGCCGCTACGCGTATCTCGCCGCGTGGGGCTTCCAGAAACAGAAGGGCGCGACCGACCAGCAGGCGATCGACTTCGAGAAGGCGATCTTCCGCAACGTGCCGGTGCTCGACTCCGGCGGCCGGGGCGCGACGACGACGTTCACGCAGCGCGGCATCGGCGACGTGCTGGTCACGTTCGAGAACGAAGTCGCGCTGATGGACACCGGTGCATCGGGCGCGCAGTTCGACGCCGTGTATCCGTCGGCGAGCATCCTCGCGGAGCCGCCCGTCGCCGTCGTCGACAAGGTCGTCGACAAGAAGGGCACGCGCAAGGTCGCGCAGGCGTATCTCGACTACCTGTACACGCCGGACGCGCAGGAGATCATCGCGCAGCACCATCTGCGCCCGCGCGACGCGAACGTGCTGAAGAAGCATGCGGCCGAATTCAAGCCGCTGAAGACGTTCAGCGTCGAGCAGGTCTTCGGCAGCTGGGCGAACGCGCAGAAGACGCACTTCGCGGACGGCGGCACGTTCGACCAGGTGATCGTCGACCGGAAGTGAGTGCGGCACGCACTGCGTGCTCGCCCGCACGCTGACGACGCAGCCGGCCGCTTCCGCGGCCGTTTTTTGGCGCCGCGCGGCCGGCGGCGCGGCGGATTTCCCTTCCGAACCGGCACCCATACCCGGCCGCCGCCGCGCGTGCTACGCTCATCGCCTTCCCGCTTCCGGCACTGCGCGATGAACGTCGATTCGTCCTCCCCAGCTTCCCGCGGCCGTGGCCGCAAGATCTGGTCGGGCACGCGCCCGGTCATCGCATACGGGATGCCGCCGCTCGGCTGGCGCGACCTCTATCACCGCGCGCTGACGGTGAGCTGGCCCGTATTCTTCCTGTCGCTCGCGGTGCTGTTCCTGCTGCTCAACGGCGGCTTTGCGGCGCTCTACCTGCTTGGCCACGCGCCGATCGCGAACCAGTCGCCGCCCGGGTTCGGCGGCGCGTTCTTCTTCAGCGTCGAGACGCTCGCGACCGTCGGCTACGGCGACATGCATCCGCAGACCGTCTATGCGCACGTGGTCTCGACGTTCGAGATCTTCATCGGGATGTCGGGCATCGCGCTGGCTACAGGGCTCGTGTTCGCGCGATTTTCCCGTCCGCAGGCGAAGATCCTGTTCGCGCGCTACGCGGTCGTCCGGCCGCTGAACGGCAGGATGACGCTGATGGTGCGTGCCGCGAATGCGCGCCAGAACGTGATTGCCGAGGCGCAGGCGAAATTGCGGCTGATGCGCGTCGAAGGCACGCACGAGGGCTATACGCTGCGCAAGATCCACGACCTGCCGCTCGTGCGCAGCGAGCATCCGATCTTCCTGCTCGGCTGGAACCTGATGCACGTGATCGACGAATCGAGCGCGCTGTTCGGCGAGACGCCCGAATCGCTCGCCGCACGCGACGCGTCGTTGCTGATCACGATCGAGGGCTCGGACGAGACGACCGCGCAGGTCATGCAGGCGCGTCACTCGTGGGCGCATGGCGAGATCCGCTGGCGTCACCGCTATGTCGATCTGATGCACGACGAAGGCGGCATCACGCACATCGACTACACGCATTTTCATGAGGTGGTGCCGGTCGACGTCGACACGGACGAGCGCGGCACGCCGGGCGCGGTGATCGATGCCGGCGCCGCGGCGTCGGGCCCGGCCGCGTAGGTGCGCTCGCGGGCGGCTGGCGGCGGCGCCCACGCGCGACACGGTCTACGCGTCTACACGTCTACACGTCACGCGTGCAGCAGGCGCGCCGCTTCGCGCTGTTCGATCGAGACCGCGCGGTGGAATGCGTCGCGGTCCTCGGCGCGCGCAACGTAGTCGCCGAGCACGCCTTCGTGCGGCAGCAGATGCGCGTCGAATGCGATCTTCAGCGTGCTGGCGAGCAGCAGGTCGGCCGCGGTGAAGCGGTCGCCGACGAGCCACGGACTATGGGCGAGCGCTTGCGCGAGTGCGCGCTGCACGCGCGTGATGTTGCCCCAGCCGAATGCGACCGGATTGCCCGACGCGCCGGTGAATTTTTCGGCCATCGCCGGTTCGAGGCAGGTCGGCGTGAAGAACATCCATTGGAGGAAACGGCCGCGCAGCGGATCGTCGGGTGCGATGCCGAGCCCGGCACCCGGGCAGCGGTCGGCAAGATAGAGCAGCACGGCGCCCGATTCGGCGAACGGCACGCTGCCGTCGTCGAGCGCAGGCAGCTTGGCCATCGGATTGACCTGCACGAACGCGTCGCTGCCCTGTTCGTGCGAGCGCAGGTCGATCGGCACGAGTTCGTACACCACGCCGAGCTCCTCGAGCATCCACAATGCCCGGAATGCCCGGGTCTTCGGCCAGTAGTAGAGCTTCATCGTGCCTCCGCGTTTGGGTGCCGCTGTCGGTCCGGTGGATGCTCAAGCGTACCTGAGCGCGGGAGGTTCGGACAGGGGCGCCCTGCCAGGGGCGCCCGGCTAGGGGCGCGCGACCGGGCCGCCCATCTGCGAGTGAAGGCCGGATGCATTATGTGTTGAGCGTGAAGCGGGCACAAAACCGGGCAAAGCCTGATGCAATAAGAGTGTTGGTGAATAACTAGTCATATTAAGACTAGTTATAAATTAGGTGAGAAACGTCGGCGTAAGCCAGCCTGACGCGCACGGCATCGCGGAGCCCGCAGCGCCCGCGCGCACCGCGACACTGGTATCCGGCCGCGATCGCCGATGCATCGCGAAACAGGGAAATCATGGGAGACAACTCACGCATGGCACACGACGATCGCACCACGATCATTCCGGGAAGAACGCCGGAATCGGCGGCGATGGTGGCCGAGGTCAGGCGGGCGATGGCGATCGCCGCACGGATCAACCGCCTGACATTCGACGATGCGGCCGAGGTTCGCGCATTGTTCGGAGAACTGATCGGTGTGCCGATGGACGACGGCTTCGTGCTGATCCCGCCGTTCCATGCGACGGGCGGCACCGGCATGAAGCTCGGGCGCAACGTGTTCGTCAACCAGAACTGCACGTTCTACGATCTTGGCGGGCTCGAGATCGGCGACGACGTGATGATCGGGCCGAACGTCAGCCTCATCACGTCGGGCCATCCCGTCGAACCTTCGCGGCGGCGCGGCTTCGTCGTCGCGAAGCCGATCGTGATCGAGCGGAACGTATGGATCGGCGCCGGCGCGACGATCATCGGTGGCGTGACGGTGGGCGAGAACTCGGTGGTCGCGGCCGGGGCCGTCGTCACGCGGGATGTTCCGCCGAATGTGCTGGTCGGCGGCAATCCGGCAAAGGTCATTCGGTCGATTGCCGAATAACGCTGCACGAGGGCGCGCCCGTTCGATACAGCCTGGCCGGACGGATGTGGATAACCCACCCTCGGCGCGACTCGAAACGCTGTGCATTTGAACGGTGAGGGTGCCGCCGAGGGCGTCTGGGCGGGGCTTTCCGGTGACGACCCGGTAGCCGCCGCCGGATGCGTGGGCCGTTCCTGTCGATGTTCCGACGAAGGTCGCGCCGCGCGATCGGTTGTGGATATCCTCACGCCGAAACCACTCGGCACCCTGTGCATTTCACAGGTGAGGGTCACCCGATGATGTGGAATGCATGAAGCGGGTTGTGGACAACTCCCCCGCGGAACGAGGCGAAATGCTGTGGAATTCAACGGTGAGGGTCGGCGCCCGATGAGGCGGCGTGCCTGTCCTGGCGCGGTTTCCCGATCTTTGCCGTAGTTCGGGGCGCCGCGCATTCTAGCCGACCGCGCGTATGCGTGGCGGAACCGTGTGTGCGTCGCGACGTGGATATCCGGTTCCGGAAGCCACCCGAAGGGCCGTGCATTTTAACGGTGAGCGCGGGCGCGTGGTCCGCAACGCGCAGATTTCGCTGCGAATCGCCGCGTTCGCGAGCGGCTCGAAGCGCCAGGCAATGCAAAGGTGCGCATGTACACGCGATCGGCGGTCAGCATCGCCAAGATGCGATCATTCGGCGACCGGCGCCGTCGGAAGCGGCGTGCATGTCCGGCTCGGACGCGAGCATGCAAGCGAGGACAACACGGACTCCCGTGTGGATATCCCGCCGCCGAAACGACTCGGGGCACTGTGCATTTTGATGGTGAGTGTCAGTGCCCGATTGGCCGATGAGCCGCTTCCAGCATGGATTGCCGGCCGACTGCTCCTTTCGGGACACGCATCCGCGATCGCTCGACGGATGCTCGTCCATGTGGATATCCTGCGCCCCGAATCACTCGAAGGGCTGTGGTTTTCAACGGTGAGGGTGCCCGCGTGGCCGGACGGCAATGCCGGATCAGGCGTGGATAACGGCCGTTGCAGCGACTCGAAGCCCTGTGTACTTCGACGGTGAGTGCCAGCCCGCGATTGTGCAGCATGCGCGTTCTGGCGTCCCTATCCGACCGACAAACCCAATTGCGATCCTGTGTATTTGAACGGTGAAGGTGAGCCGAGGATCGACGCAATACGCCGTCATCGATGTGGATATCCGCGGTTTAAACCCACTCGTCGTGCTGTGAATTTCAACGGTGAGCGTCGGCACGCGAGCGAACCGCATGCCGATAACGGTGTGGACACCCAGGCCTCCACGCCACTCGAAACGCTGTGCAATCGAACGGTGAGTGCGCGAGCCCGATCGGCCGAGAGGCGCGGCATTGTGGACATCCCGCGGCCCCGACCAATCGGAACGCTGTGCATTTCAATGGTGAGGGTGACCGCCTCCAGCCGCTGAAACCCTTTCCACACGGGGCGCGAGCGTCAGCCGCCGCATGCTGCGGGCCGTAGTCGGGCAATCGCGCGCTTTCCGGGCAAACGGCCGACCCGCCCCGCACGTCGCCCATCCCGCCCGGCGGTGGTGCGCGAAAACTCTCTCAAATCCCGGCAAAAAGCTGCGCAGTTTTTCTCGCTGCGGCCCCGTCCGAGCAAGATGAGAAAAAACATTCTCGGCTGCGCGCGAAAAAATAGAGCCATTCGCTGCCGGCTCCCACGCGTCGCCCGACGTCCTGCCGTGCAGCCCAGAACAGCACCGCACCGCAAAATCAGGAGACTTCCCCCATGACCGCCCGCCTGCCCGTCGACGGCCCGCCCGCCCTGTCCGACTACCGCCTGACCGACAACCTGACCGCGACGCGCGGCCGGATCTTCCTGACCGGCACGCAGGCGCTGGTCCGCCTGCTGCTGATGCAGCACACGGTCGACACCGAACAGGGGCTCAACACGGCCGGCTTCGTCAGCGGCTATCGCGGGTCGCCGCTCGGCATGGTCGACCAGCAGCTGTGGAAGGCGAAGAAACTGCTCGACGCCGGCGGCGTGCACTTCCTGCCCGCGATCAACGAGGAACTCGGCGGCACGGCCGTGCTCGGCACGCAGCGCGTCGAGGCCGATCCCGAGCGCACGGTCGAGGGCGTATATGCGATGTGGTACGGCAAGGGCCCGGGCGTCGATCGCGCGGGCGACGCGCTGAAGCACGGTAACGCGTACGGTTCGTCGCCGCATGGCGGCGTGCTGGTCGTCGCGGGCGACGACCACGGCTGCGTGTCGTCGTCGATGCCGCACCAGAGCGACTTCGCGATGATTGCGTGGCACATGCCGGTCGTGAACCCGGCGAACATTGCCGACATGCTCGAATTCGGCCTGTACGGCTGGGCGCTGTCGCGCTACTCGGGCGCGTGGGTCGGTTTCAAGGCGATCTCGGAAACGGTCGAATCGGGTTCGACCGTCGACCTCGACGCATTGCAGACGCAGTGGCCGGCACCGGAAGGCTTCACGCCGCCGGCGGGCGGCCTGCACAACCGCTGGCCGGACCTGCCGAGCCTCACGATCGAGGCGCGCCTCGCCGCGAAGCTCGACGCGGTGCGCCATTTCGCGCGCACCAACAGCATCGACAAGTGGATCGCGCCGAGCGCGCAGGCGAACGTCGGCATCGTGACCTGCGGCAAGGCGCACCTCGACCTGATGGAAGCGCTGCGCCGCCTCGACCTGACGGTGGCCGACCTCGACGCGGCCGGCGTGCGGATCTACAAGGTCGGCCTGTCGTATCCGCTCGAAATGACGCGGCTCGAAACCTTCGTCGACGGGCTCGCCGAAGTGCTCGTGATCGAGGAGAAGGGCCCGGTCATCGAGCAGCAGATCAAGGACTACCTGTACAACCGCGCCGAAGGCGCGCGCCCGCGCGTGCTCGGCAAGCACGACGCCGCCGGCGCCTGCCTGCTGTCCGAGCTCGGCGAGCTGCGCCCGTCGCGCATCCTGCCGGTGTTCGCCGACTGGCTCGCGCGCCACAAGCCGGCGCTCGACCGCCGCGAACGCGTCGTCGATCTCGTCGCGCCACAGATCCTGTCGAACGAGGCGGACGCGGTGAAGCGCACGCCGTACTTCTGCTCGGGCTGCCCGCACAACACGTCGACGAAGGTGCCGGAAGGCTCGATCGCGCAGGCCGGCATCGGCTGCCACTTCATGGCGTCGTGGATGGAGCGCGACACGACCGGGCTGATCCAGATGGGCGGCGAGGGCGTCGACTGGGCCGCGCACGCGATGTTCACCAACACGAAGCACGTGTTCCAGAACCTCGGCGACGGCACCTACTTCCACTCGGGCATCCTCGCAATCCGTCAGGCGGTCGCCGCGAAAGCGAACATCACGTACAAGATCCTCTACAACGACGCGGTCGCGATGACGGGCGGCCAGCCGGTCGACGGCAGCATCTCGGTGCCGCAGATCGCGCGGCAGGTGGAGGCGGAAGGCGTGTCGCGCTTCGTCGTCGTGTCCGACGAACCGGAGAAGTACGACGGCCATCACGGCCAGTTCCCGCCGGGCACGACGTTCCATCATCGCAGCGAGCTCGACACCGTGCAGCGCGAGCTGCGCGAGACGCCGGGCGTCACCGTGCTGATCTACGACCAGACCTGTGCGGCCGAGAAGCGCCGCCGCCGCAAGAAGGGCGAATTTCCCGACCCGGACAAGCGCCTGTTCATCAACGACGCGGTGTGCGAAGGCTGCGGCGATTGCGGCGTGCAGTCGAACTGCCTGTCGGTCGAGCCGCTCGAAACGCCGCTCGGCCGCAAGCGCCGCATCGACCAGTCGTCGTGCAACAAGGACTATTCGTGCGTGAACGGCTTCTGCCCGAGCTTCGTGACGGTCGAGGGCGCAGCGCTGAAGAAGGCCGCCGGTGCCGCCTTCGACGAAGCCGCGCTCGCCGTGCGCGTCGATGCGCTGCCGGTGCCGGCCACGCATCTCGACGCAGCGCCGTTCGACATGCTCGTGACGGGCGTCGGCGGCACCGGCGTCGTGACGGTCGGCGCGCTGATCAGCATGGCCGCGCACCTCGAAGGCAAGAGCGCATCGGTGCTCGATTTCATGGGCTTCGCGCAGAAGGGCGGCTCGGTGCTGTCGTTCGTGCGGATCGCATCGAGCGACCGGTGGCTGAACCAGGTGCGCATCGACACGCAGCAGGCCGACGTGCTGCTCGCGTGCGACATGGTCGTCGGCGCGAGCGCCGAGGCGCTGCAGACGGTGCGCCACGAGCGTTCGCGGATCGTCGTCAACACGCACCGGATCCCGAACGCATCGTTCGTGCAGAACCCCGACGCGAACCTGCATGCAGACGCGCTGCTCGAGAAGATGCACCACGCAGCCGGCGACGGCTACCTGTCGAGCTGCGACGCGCAGGCGCTCGCCGCGAAATTCCTCGGCGACTCGATCGGCGCGAACATCCTGATGCTCGGCTACGCGTGGCAGCTCGGCCTCGTGCCGGTGTCGCTCGCCGCGATGATGCGCGCGATCGAGCTGAACAACGTCGCGGTGCCGATGAACAAGCTCGCGTTCTCGATCGGCCGGATGGCCGCCGGCGACGCGGCGGGCCTCGATGCGTTGTGGAACGCGCGTCACACGGTGGCCGTGCATGCCGCGCCGGAGACGCTCGCCGAGCTGATCGCCGATCGCGAAGCGCGTCTCGATGCGTACGGCGGCGCACGCTATGTCGAGCGCTACCGTGCGCTCGTGAACGCGGCGCGAGCGAAGGGCGACGATGCGCTGACGCGCGCGGTCGCGACGACGTTCTACCGGCTGCTCGCGGTGAAGGACGAATACGAGGTTGCGCGGCTGTACACGGACGACGCGTTCCGCACGGCGCTCGAAGCGCAGTTCGAAGGCGTGCCGGGGCAGGCCTATCGCGTGAAGTTCAACCTTGCGCCGCCGACGGTCGCGAAGGCCGGCAGCGACGGCAGCGCGCCGAAGAAGCGCGTGTTCGGCCAGTGGATGTGGCCGGTGTTCGGCATGCTGGCGCGCGTGCGCAGCCTGCGCGGCACGTGGCTCGATCCGTTCGGCCGCACCGTCGAGCGCAAGATGGAGCGCGCGCTCGCCGACGACTACGAGACGACGCTCGCGCGTGCGTTCGCCGCGATGACGGCCGGCAATGCGGCGCAGATCACGCAACTGGCCGACCTGCACGCACGCGTGCGCGGTTTCGGCCACGTGAAGGTGCGCAACCTGGCCGGCGTGAAGCACGCGGAGCGCGAGCTCGCCCTGCAGCTCGGCATCGAAGCGGTGACGAGCGCGGCCGTGCAGCACGCGCTCGACGAGATGAAGGGCGCGGGGATGCTGAAGGGGATTCCGGTCGTCGTTGCGAAGTAACGCGAACGCGGGCGGATGTGAAAACGGCGACGCTGGTGCGTCGCCGTTTTTTGTTGGGCGGCTGCTGCGCAGAGGCAGGAGCCGGCCCGTCAGAGAATGCCTTTCTTGCGTGTCGACAGCGCCGTCTCCGACAGGTCGATCTCGCGGAGCAGCTTCGTCAGCGTCTCGTCGGAAATCTTGCTGTCGCTGCGCAGCCGGTACAGCGCGGAGCGTTCCGCGCGCACCGCCGCGATCCGCATCTGCAGCTCCATCGTTTCGGCCTGCTTCGCTTCCGCGCGCGGCGTGGGGCCGTCCTCGGCGAGCGTCGCGAGGCGACGGCGGTACTGGTCCATCACGCGCGCGGAGATGTCTGCGCAGCGTGCGGCGCCCGATTCGTCGAGATCGGTCGAGATCGCGTCGTGCGACGAATCGATCGCGCGGATCGCCGCCTGTGCGGCGGCCGTGCGCGCGGCGCGTTCCTCGCCGCTGAGCGGGCCGCGCGACGAACGCACGCCGCGCAGCAGCAGCGGCAGGCCGATCACCGCAACGATGAGCGAGCCGAGGATCACGGCCGACGCGACGAAGATCGCCGTGTCGCGGCCCGGCAGCGGCACGCCGTCGGACAGCGCGACCGGAATCGACAGCACGCCGGCGAGCGTGACCGCACCGCGCACGCCACCGACCGTCATCACCGCGATCGTGCGTACGCCGGTCATCATGCCCCCGAGGCCCTGGCGTGCGGCGCGGCGGCTCGCGAACCAGCGCAGCAGCCAGACCCACAGGAAGCGGATCGCATACAGCGCGAGCATCATCGCGCAGACGTTGAAGATCATCCGGCCGACGAGCGCGTCGCTCGTGTGGTGCGCGTCGACGAGCGTGCGGCCGATGATGTGCGGCAGCTGCAGCCCGAGCATGATGAACACCATGCCGTTGAACACGAACTCGATCATCGCCCACGTGCTTTCGGCGCGCACGCGCGACGCGACGGTGCTTTTGCGCGAGAAACTCGTGTAGTTCATCATCATCCCGGCCGACACGGCCGCGAGCACGCCCGACAGATCGAGGTGCTCGGCGAACAGGTAGGCCGCGAACGGCACGAGCAGCGTCATCACGATGCCGGGGGCCGGATCGCCTTCCTGCTCGGCGTTCAGGAAGCGCGTCGACAGCGCGCTGAATGCCCACGACACGAGCGCGCCCGTCGCGAGCCCGCCGGCGGCGACGATCACGAACGTGACCGATGCGTCGCGCAGCGAGAACATGCCCGTCAGCGCGGCCGCGATCGCGAATTTCAGCGCGACGAGGCCCGACGCGTCGTTCATCAGCGCCTCGCCTTCGAGGATGTGCATCAGCTGCGGCGGAATCCGGCCCTTGCCGGCGATGCCCGACAGCGCGACCGCGTCGGTCGGCGACAGCACGGCCGCGAGCGCGAACGCGATCGGCAGCGGCAACTCGGGTATCAGCCAGTGCGCGAAGTAGCCCACTGCGAGTACCGTCATGAACACGAGCCCGAAGGCGAGCATCAGGATCGCGCGGCGCTGCAGGTACAGCTCGCGCTTCGGAATCCGCCAGCCGTCCGCGAACAGCAGCGGCGGAATGAACAGCAGCATGAAGATCTCGGGATCGAACGTGACGTGCAGGTTCAGCTTCGGCCATGCGAGCATCGCGCCGAACGCGATCTGCATCAGCGGCAACGGGAGTTGGAACGGCAGGATGCGCGTGACGGCGCCGGACAGCGCGACGGTCAGCAGCAGGATCAGGACAGTGAAGACGATTTCCATCGATACGGCGAATACGGGGAATGAAACGATCGTACGGAGTGTAGCGTGACAGCGTAACGGATGCGTTCGAGCGGTCGGTGCGTGCGCACGGAAATGGTGCGCATGACGTGCGCCGCGATGGTGCGGCGGCACGGTGCACCCGCGCGGCGCAAGGGTTGCCGGCACCTCGCACGGAGCTTGCTTGATGTGGGGCTGCCGCCCGGCGTCGACCGGGCAACCGAGGGTCCAACCATGACATTGCACGCGCTGCTCGCTTCGTCGGGCGCCGCGTTCGAAGGCACTACCAGGAGGAAGGCATGACGATCGTGCAACAGGAGCGTCCGGTCGCCGCGTCGCCGTACCGGTTCGAGCGGGAGGTGAGTTCCGGCCTCGAACGTCTGGCGACGCAGCACCGCGACCTGACGCTCACGACCGTGTTCCAGCCGATATTCAGCCTGTCGCACCAGCGTGCGGTGGGCTACGAGGCGCTGCTGCGCGCGCACGATGCGCTCGACCGCGCGGTGTCGCCGCTCGACGTGTTCGGCGAAGCCGCGCGCCAGGGCGAACTGCTGCAGCTCGACCGGCTCGCGCAGGCGCTGCATCTCGAGAACTTCGCGCTGCTCGGCGCCGAGCGCGAGTGGCTGTTCCTCAACGTCCATCCGGGCGTGCTCACCGACCCGTTCCAGGCGGCCGCGCTGCTCGCGAACCTGAAGCGGCTCGGCATGCCGCCGCGCCGCATCGTGCTCGAAGTGCTCGAGCAGCGCGCGGAAGACGTCGAGCGGCTTGCCGAGGCCGTGCGCGAATTCCGCACGCACGGCTTCCTGATCGCGCTCGACGATTTCGGCGCGGGCCACTCGAACCTCGAGCGGATCTGGCAACTGAACCCGGACATCGTGAAGCTCGACCGGATCATGCTGTCGCACGCGGCGCACCGCACGGGGCTCACCGCGATCCTGCACGGGCTCGTGACGCTGCTGCACGAGGCCGGCAAGCTGGTGCTCGTCGAGGGCATCGAGACCGAGCACGAGGCGCAGATCGCGCTGTCGTGCGAGGCCGATTTCGTGCAGGGCTACTACTTCGGCCGGCCGGCGCCCGGGCTGCCCGACAGCGCGGCCGCGACGGGCTGCATCGGCGAGCTGACCGAGCGCTTTCGGCAGCAGACCGAAGTGCGCGAGCGGCGCGATGCGCAGCGGCTTGCGCCGTACCTGCGCGCGTTCGAACGCGCGGCCGAGCGTCTCGCGGCCGGGGAGTCGCTCGACGAGGTGTGCTGGAACTTCCTCGCGCTCGATGCGGCCGCGTGCTGCTTCCTGCTCGACGCGCACGGCCGCCAGTCGGGCCGCAACGTCGTGCTGCGCGCCGACCGCGCGCTCGCCGAGGCGCGCTTCTCGCCGCTGGCGGACGCGCAGGGCGCGAACTGGCTGCGCCGGCCGTATTTCCGCTCGGCGATCGCCGAGCCGGGGCGCGTGCAGGTCACGCGGCCGTACCTGTCGATCAACGAGGCGCAGCCGTGCGTGACGCTGTCGGTGGCCGTGCGCGTCGGCGATACGCAGCGCGTGCTGTGCGGCGATATCGACTGGGCCGACGACGAAGCGGACGCCGGTTAGCTAGCACCGCGGGCGGCGAGGCGAGCGGAGCGGGCCGGCGCGGGGCGGCCGTTGCGTTCGCCGCGTGCTTCCCCGACAATGGCCCGACCGCGGCCGTCGTGACCGCGAGCGCGCCGTCCCGGGGGCCACCATGGCGGCGAATAACAAGGAAAACACAATGAAAAGACCGATTTCGCTGACCATTCTCGCGTGGATCATCATCGTGACCAACGCGATCACGTGCATCTATACGCCATTCACGATCGGCATGCCGACCACCCAGGCGCTGCTGTCGCACTACCTGCTGCCCGTTTGGGCGACGCTCGGCATCAGCGTGATCCTCGAAGCCGTGAACGTCGTGATCGGCATCGCGATCCTCAAGGGCCGCGAATGGTCGCGCAAGGCCTACATCGCGACGGCCGTGTTCGGCTTCGCGTTCTCGTTCGTCAACATGCCGGCGTCGATGTTTGCGGTGCTGATTCCGGGCTTCCTGCTGTTCGCACTGTTCGTCTACCTGCTGTTCCGGCGCCCCGCGACCGCGTATTTCCAGGCGAGCGCATGAGTGTCGTGCGCAACGCGCTCGCGATCGTGCTGTTCACGATCGCGGGCATGTGCGTGATCACCGCGCAGATGATGGCGTTCATGAAGCTCGGCCATACGGGGCCGGTGCTCGTGTTCGTCGCCGTGCTGTTCGGGGTGTCGGCCGTGCTCCTGGCCGTGGGCGCATTCGCCGGCGCGTTCCGGCCACGCGCACGCGGCGCGGGCATCGCGCTGCTGATCGCGAGCGCGACCACCGCGTTCGGGATGATCGGCTGGGTGACGCTCCTGCTGGCGCCGGGGATCGTCGAGGTGATGCAGCAGCAGGGCGTGGACGTGAGCGCGCGGATGTTCCGGTTCGCGCCCGGCGCCGTGGCGACCGGCCTGTCCGCGCTCGCCGGCGTGTGGCTCGCGCGGCGCGGCTGACGGTGTAATTGACGGCGTGACTCACGGCGCGGCGGCCGGCACGCTGGCGTCCGCCACGCGGCTCGGCTAGGATGCGCGAATTGTCCTGACGATTCGCGGGCCGCCCATGAACCGAAACGCCGCCTCTTCCGTCCTTCTCGAAGTGATCGCCACGACCGTCGGCGATGCGAAGGCCGCCGCCCGCGCGGGCGCCGACCGCCTCGAACTCGTGACCGCGATCACCGAAGGCGGGCTGACGCCGAGCGTCGGCCTGATCGAAGCCGTCGTGGCCGCCGTGCCGATTCCCGTCAACGTGATCGTGCGGCCGCACAGCCGGTCGTTCGTCTACGACGCCGACGACCTGCGCGTGATCGAGCGCGACGTGCGCGCGGCCGTCGCGGCGGGCGCGAACGGCGTCGTGTTCGGCGCGCTCGACGCGCGCGGCGACGTCGATCTCGGCGCCTTGGCCCGCATCGCCGCCGCGGCGGACGGCCGCGCGCTGACGTTCCACCGCGCGTTCGACGTGTCGCGCGACCTCAATGCCGCGTTCGACGCGTTGCTGCGCGTGCCGGCCGTCACGTCGGTGCTGACGTCGGGCGGCCATCCGTCGGTGCTCGACGCGGTCGCGACGATCACGCGGCTGGTGCGGCAGGCGGCAGGCTCGACCTGCACGGTGCTGGCCGGCTCGGGGCTCACGATCGACGCGGTCGGCGATTTCGTCCGCGCCACCGGCGTGCGTGCGGTGCATTTCGGCTCGGGCGTGCGGCCGCGCGGCGAGGTGCTGGCACCCGTCGACGAAGCGCGCGTCGAGCGCGTGCGAGCAGCGCTCGACGGCGCGGCGGCGCACGTGTGACGCGCACGTCGCACGCACCGTTATGACACTCCGGGACGCCCGCCGGAAGGGAGAGCCACATGACGGACGCCTCTCGCGCCGCACCGGACGGCGCAGCCGACGACTGCGCGCCGGGCCGGGACGCGATCGAGGCGCGCTCGCGCGCGTCCATCCGGTGGGCGCTGGCGCGCACGCTGCAGCCGCGCGCCGGCGAGTATGCGGTCGACGGACTCGACGGCCTACGCTGGCGGGGCGAGAAGACCGTGATCCGCGATGCGCAGGGCAACCCGGTGCAGACGATCGGGTGAAAAAAAGCCGGGGTATGCCCCGGCTTTTTCGTTGGTACGTGGTGCTGCCGCTTACGCGCTCGCCTGCATTGCGTCCGCGTCGCTCGCACGGATGCCGAGGCGCGCGAACAGCGCGCGATCCTTCTGCGACTGCGGGTTGCTCGTCGTCAGCAGCTGGTCGCCGTAGAACATCGAGTTCGCGCCGGCGAGGAAGCACATCGCCTGCAGCCCGTCGTCGAGCTGTTCGCGGCCGGCCGACAGGCGCACGACGGCCTTCGGCATCGTGATCCGCGCAACCGCGATCGTGCGCACGAATTCGAACGGGTCGAGCGGCGCGGTGCCTTCGAGCGGCGTGCCTTCGATCGCGACGAGGTTGTTGATCGGCACCGAATCCGGATACGGGTTCAGGTTCGCGAGCTGCGAGATCAGGCCCGCGCGTTCGCGGCGCGATTCGCCCATCCCGATGATGCCGCCGCAGCACACGTTGATGCCCGCGTCGCGCACGCGGTCGAGCGTGTCGAGGCGATCCTGGTAGGTGCGGGTCGAGATCACCTGGCCGTAGAACTCCGGCGACGTGTCGAGGTTGTGGTTGTAGTAGTCGAGGCCCGCGTTCGCGAGTTCCTGCGCCTGCTCGTCTTCCAGCATGCCGAGCGTCATGCAGGTCTCGAGGCCGAGCTCCTTCACGCCGCGCACCATCTCGGTCAGCGCCGGCATGTGGCGCTCCTTCGGGTTGCGCCACGCGGCGCCCATGCAGAAGCGGCTCGCGCCGTTCGCCTTCGCGGCGCGCGCGGCATCGAGCACCGCGTCGACGTCCATCAGCTTCTCGGCCTTCAGGCCCGTGTCGTGGTGCGACGACTGCGAGCAGTAGCCGCAGTCTTCCTCGCAGCCGCCCGTCTTGATTGACAGCAGCGTCGACAGCTGCACCGCGTTCGCGTCGAAGTGTTCGCGGTGCACCTGCTGCGCGCGGAAGATCAGGTCGTTGAACGGCAGCTCGAACAGCGCGACGACGTCGGCGACGCGCCAGCGCTGCGAGGCCGGAGCGGCCACGGGAATCGCGTCGGGTTGCACGGTGGCGGTCTGGGCTTGGGTCATATCGTTTTCCTGTCCTGGTCGGGGATGAGGGATCGGGGGATCGGGGGGATCTGTTTCTGTTGGGTCAATGCTGCGCGGCGCGCAGCGTCTCGACGAGCGCGGCGATGTCGAGCATTGCCGCGGCGGATTCGGGGGCGGCCGGGCGCATGTGCGGAATGCGGCCGAGCAGCGGCGCGCCGTGCTCGCGGGCGAGCCAGTCGCGCATCGTCGCGACGTTCTCGTCGGGGAACGACATGGCCGGGTCGACGTGGTTCGCGACCCAGCCGGCGAGCTTGAGGCCGCGCGCGGCGATCGCGTCGGCGGTGAGCAGCGCATGGCTGATGCAGCCGAGCCGCACGCCGACCACGAGCACGACGGGCACGCCGAGCGCGACCGCGAGATCGGCCATGTCCTGCGTGTCGTTCAGCGGCACGCGGAAGCCGCCGGCGCCTTCGACGACGACGATCTCCGCGCGCGTCAGCGCTTCGCGATGGCACGCGACGATCGTGTCGATGTCGAGCGTCACGCCTTCCTGCGCGGCGACGATATGCGGCGCGGCCGGTGCTTTCAGCAGGAACGGCGTGCGCAGCTCGGGCGGCAGCACGACGTTCGCGGCCGCGTCGAGCTGGTCGGCGTCCTCGTTGCGCCACACGCCGTCGCGTTCATACGCGCCGGCCGCGACGGGCTTCAGCGCGGCGGCGCGCAGGCCGTGCCGCGCGAAGCCGTGCAGCATCGCGGCCGACACGAAGGTCTTGCCGATTTCGGTGTCGGTGCCGGTGACGAACAGCGAGAGCGGGGCGGTCATGCTGCAGTCTCCCGCCGGGCCGCCCCAAGGGAGGCTGCAGCCTCCTCGGGGGGAGCCGTGCATGGGACCGAAGCAAGCGCTGAAGCGCCAACTCCGGTCGACAGCGAACGAAGTGAGCGTGGGGGCTGTTCCGTCTCCTGCACGGCCTGCGTCTCGCTGGCTTCGATCAGCGCGGCTTCGAGCCGCGCGAGATCGTCGAACGAATGCGCGGCCGACAGCGACACGCGCAGCCGCGACGTGCCGACGGGCACCGTCGGCGGCCGGATCGCGGGCACCCACAGGCCGTGCGCGTCGAGCGCGCGCATCGCCGCGAGCGTCGCGTCGTTGCTGCCGATCACGAGCGGCTGCACGGCCGTGTGCGAATCGACCGGCTGCCAGCGCGTGTTGCGCAGCAGCGCGCGCGTGCGTTCGATCAGTGCGGCGAGATGCGCGCGTCGCGCGTCGCCTTCGTCGCCCGCGATCACCTTCAGGCTGGCCGATACCGCGTGCGCGACGGCCGGCGGCGCGGCCGTCGTGAAGATGTAGCTGCGCGCACGCTGGATCATCCATTCGATCACGGTCTCGTGCGCGATCACGAACGCGCCCGCGACGCCCGCGGCTTTGCCGAGCGTGCCGACGTACACGAGATGCGGCGAACGCAGCGCGGCGGCTGCGAGCGCGCCGCGGCCCTGCGGGCCGAGCACGCCGAAGCCGTGCGCATCGTCGACGACGAGCCACGCGCCGTGGCATTCGGCCAGCGCGACGAGTTCGGCCAGCGGCGCGATGTCGCCGTCCATGCTGAACACGGTGTCGCTGACGATCAGCTTCGTCTCGGCATCCGATGCGTCGAGCAGCGCGGCGAGCGCGGCGGTGTCCGCATGCGGATAGACCTGTACGTTCGCGCGCGACAGCCGCATGCCGTCGATCAGCGACGCGTGGTTCAGCGCGTCGGAGAAGATCGTGGCGCCCTTGCCGGTGAGCGCCGTCATCGCGGCGAGGTTCGCCATGTAGCCGGTGCTGAAATACAGCGCGCGCGGCGCGTCGGAGAAGCCGCCCGAGAACGCTGCGAGTTCTTCTTCGAGCGCCGCGTGCGCACGCGAATGGCCGCCGAGCAGGTGCGAGCCGCCGCTGCCGGAGCCGTAGCGCTGCGCGCCTTCGGCGAATGCGGCGACGAGCGCCGGATGCGCGGCGAGGCCGAGATAGTCGTTGCTCGCGAAGCCGACGATCTCGCGGCCGTCGACGGTCATGTGCGCATCGCACGCGGTATCGGCGGTGCGGCGCATGCGTCGCAGCCCTTGCGCGTCGAGATCGGCGAGGCCGCGTTGCAGCGAGTCGAGCAGCGGGTTCGTCGCTGCCTCCCGCCGGGCCGCCCCCTCGGGGGGAGCCGTGCATGGGACCGAAGTAAGCGCTGAAGCGCCAACTCCGGTCGACAGCGAACCCAGTGAGCGTGGGGGCTGTTGTGTCATTGAGAGACCTCCGCGAGCGTCGCATCGAGCGTGTCGCGCGTGCGTTGCGCGAGCCATGCGATGTCGTCGTCGTTCATCACGTACGGCGGCATCAGGTACACGGTCGTGCCGATCGGGCGCAGCAGCAGCTCGCGTTCCAGTGCGCGTTCGAAGAAGCGCCGCGAGAAGCCGCGCGCCGCGTCGCCGTCGAGCGCGACGTCGAACGCGAACAGCGTGCCGCGCTCGCGCAGGTGGCGCACCTGTGGGTGCGCGTCGAGCGGCGCGAGCGCCGCGCGCATCGTCGCCGCCTTGCGGGCATTTGCCGCGAGCACGTCGTCGCGTGCGAACAGGTCGAGCGTCGCGACCGCCGCGCGGCACGCGAGCGGATTGCCGGTGTACGAATGCGAGTGCAGGAAGCCGCGCGTCGTGTCGTCGTCGTAGAACGCGGCGAACACGTCGTCGCGCGTGAGCACGAGCGACAGCGGCAGGTAGCCGCCGCTGATGCCTTTCGACAAGCACAGGAAATCGGGCCAGACGCCGGCCTGCTCGCACGCGAAGAAGGTGCCGGTGCGGCCGCAGCCGACTGCGATCTCGTCGGCGATCAGGTGCACGCCGAATTCGTCGCACAGCGCGCGCAGCCCGCGCACGTACGACGGATCGTGCATCGCCATGCCGGCCGCGCACTGCACGAGCGGCTCGACGATCAGCGCGGCGATCCGGTCGCCGCGTTCGACGAACAGGCGCCGCACGTCCGCGAGCGCGCGGCCGGCGACGTCGGCGGCCGTTTCGCCCGGCAGCGCGCCGCGCGCGTCGGGTGACGCGACGACATGCGCATGGCGGATCAGCGGGTCGTACGCGTCCTTGAACAGCGCGACGTCGGTCACGCCGAGCGCGCCGATCGTCTCGCCGTGATAGCTGTTCGCGACGCAGACGAATTCCTGCTTGTTCGCGCGGCCGCGGTTGCGCCACGCATGGAAGCTCATCTTCAGCGCGATCTCGACGGCCGACGCGCCGTCCGACGCGAAGAACGCATGGCCGAGCGTGCGCGCGGTGAGCGCGTGCAGCCGCTCCGCGAGCTCGATCGCCGGCTCGTGCGTGCAGCCGGCGAGCATCGCGTGCTCGAGCGTGTCGAGCTGGTCCTTCAGCGCCGCGTTGATGTCCGGGTTCGCATGACCGAACAGGTTGACCCACCACGAGCTGATCGCGTCGAAGTAGCGGCGGCCGTCACGGTCGTAAAGCCACAGGCCTGCGCCACGCGCGACGGGGATGAGCGGCAGGCGCTCGTGATGCTTCATCTGGGTGCAGGGATGCCAGACCGCGCGCAGGCTGCGCGCGACCCAGTCGTCGGTGGCTGGCGTACTCAAGGCGGCTCCGGGGGATAAAACGGCGGCGCGGCATCGACGGGATGCCGCGCGGCGAGATACGAAACGCGCTGAGATTAGCGTGTTCCGCGACCCGTTGCACTACCGGTTACAAACGCCGCCAAGCCTTGCTGGACGGGAGTTCGGCGCAGATTGGGGCGGCTCGGGACGGTACGGTCCAGATGTCCCGAAATGACCGCAGATGACGACGTTCGAGTGAGCCCCCCCAACCGAAAAAAATCGTGGGGCGGGCGGGGCGGTCGGGTGAAAAATCGGGGCGCGAAGGGGGAGGGCCGTGCGGGATGATGCGGCCTCCATGCGATCGGAACGAGAATGACTGCGAGCGGTGACGAGGGGAGCCCGGGCGTGGCGCGGCGAGACCGCGCGTTCACGCCGGCATGGGGTCGCGATGCGCGCCTGGTGCGCGACATCCGGCGCGAACGCCGCACGCAGTGCGTCCACGAAGCGACAAAAAGGGGGGAACGAAAAAAGGGCGGCGGGCCGCCGCCCGTCAGCGCGAAGCCAGCGCAGGCGTACCGGTGTCGCGTGCGTTGCTGTCGTCGTTGTCGGCCGTCTGCGTCGTGTTCCACACGACCCGGTCGTTGACCGCATACAGCCGGCACGCGCCCGCGTCTTGCTTCGCGCAGTTGTCGAGCGCGAGCGCCATCGGGTCGTCGCCGCCTTCGGCCCACGACCACGCGCCTTCCGACGACACCGCGAACGCGCGGCTCGGATGCTGGTTCAGGAAGCGGCGATAGCCTTCGCGGCCGGCTTCGTCGACGTACGGCACCGCGTTGACCGCGTCGATCGACGCGAAGCCGCTCGCCTTCGGCTCGTGCGGGTTCGCGACGGCGTAGCGCACCGAGGTCGGCAGGTTCAGCTTCGCGAGGAACGCGTTGACGGCCGGCCACCACACGGGCACGCCGTCGCGATCGACGATCAGCCGGTGCGCGTCGTCCTTGTAGCGGCCGAAATCGATGAACTGGGCCTGCGTGCCGTGCGATACGTACGCGTCGTGCATCTGCGCGACGAGCCCGGGCGTCCACACCGAGTCGTTGTCGCCGTACAGCCACAGCGACCGCACGGCCGTGTGCGCGCCGTACTGGTCGAACGCGTCGACGAGGTTGCGCTGCCAGCCGTCGCAGAGGTCCTGGCGCAGCCCGCCGGAGAAGTTGATGATGCCGCGCACGCCCGGTGCGGCTTCGGTGCCGTACGCGACCGACACGAGGCCGCCGTGCGACGTGCCCGCGACGACGATGCGCGACGCATCGACATACGACTGGCGCGACATGTAGCGCACCGTCGCGTCGACGTCGGCGGCCTGCACGAGGCCGTTCTTGCCGACGTTGCAGCCTTCCTGCTGGTACGTGCCGCCGGAGCCTGCGAAGCCCTGGCGGTTCGGCGCGATCACCGCGTAGCCGCGGCGCACGAATTCGCGCGCGAACGCGAGCGGCCGGCTGCGCGGCTGCAGGTGGAGATCGCCGGTGTTCTTGCCGTGGTTGAAGACGACGAGCGGGAACGGGCCGGGGCCGTTCGGCTTGAAGAGCGTGGCCTCGAGCGTGACGGCGCCCGATGCGTCGGCCGGAATGCGGAGGATCTGTTCGTTCAGGTCGGCGGCGACCTGCGGCAGGTTCGAATCGCTGTAGTCGAAGCGCTCGGCGTGGGCGAGCGACCCGCTGGCGCCGGCACCCGACCCCGTATTGGCGTTCGGCAGCGTACCGGCCTGAGCGGCCGACAGCGCACACGCCGCCATCCATCCCACCAATACCTTGCTGAACGCCATTCGTAAGCCCTGCCATGCAACATGACCAATTTGAGGTCATCGTAGCCCGACAAATTCGGGTTGTGCAATGCGGGAATTACCCGGCGTCTGACACAGCAACTATTTGTCAGCGTTCACTTACTTCGCCGTCGACGTAGCGCCAGAAACCGTGCTCGTCGCGCTCGAAACGGCTCGTCTCGTGGAGCCGGTATGCGCGTCCGCCGACCTTGTAGCGGGCCACGAATTCAACCTCCGCGTGCCGTTCGTCGAGCGGCGCGTGGCGTTTGACCGCGAGGCCGAGCCAGCGCGGCGCGTCGGGCGCGTCGGGATCGGTGTCGAGATCGGGCGGGCAGGTGCGCGCGGCCCACGTCGCGCGCAGGTAGTCGGTCGCGCCGAGCACGTACGCGCTGTACCGCGAGCGCATCAACTCGAGCGCGGTCGGCGCGGCTTCGCCGCCGTCGATGAAGCGGCCGCAGCAGGCCGCGTAGCGGGGCGCCGGTGCTTTGCCGGCGGGAGCGGGGGACGCGCCGCCGCACGGGCACGCGTCAGGTCGGTTCAAAATCATGCGAAACGGGAATTAACGACGCAAAGTTGTCGGCTGCCTACCAGCTGAGCTCGATACCGTCGTACTGGAAGAAACGGCCGTTTGCCTGCGACACGTCCGCGCCGGATTCGGCGATCACGCGGCGCATGCCGGTTACGCTCGTTTCCGGATCGATCGCGGCCTGCGCGCCGCCCATGTCGGTGCGCACCCAGCCGGGGTGGAGCGAGATGCACGCGGCGTGGCGTGTCTGCAGCGACGCGATGCGCAGCGCGTCGTTCAGCGCGGCCTTGCTTGCGCGGTACAGCCAGCCGGTCGTGCCGGTCGCCTCGGCGATGCTGCCCATCCGGCTCGACACGACGGCCAGCACGCCGCGCGCGTCCTCGACGAGCGGCAGCACGATCGGCAGCAACTGCATCGGCCCGCGCACGTTCGTATGCATCACCGCGTCGAAATCCTCGGCGGTGATGGTCTCGACGCCCTCGGTGCGCGGCCCGTACACGCCCGACACCAGCACGGCCGCATCGAGCCGCTCGCCGTCGAGCTTCCAGCCGAGCGCCGCGATCTGCTCGGGCTGCGTGATGTCGAGCGCATGTGCCTGCGCGCCGAGCGTGCGCAGCGCGTCGAGCGATGCGTCGTCGCGCGCGGTGGCGATCACGTTCCAGCCGTCGCGCCGGTATTGCCGGACGAATTCGCGGCCGAGGCCGCGCGATGCACCGACGATCAATGCGGTTTTCATGCCCGTCGCTCCTTTGCGTGGCGCCGCCGTGGCGGCGGCGCCGGGGTCAGATCCGTTCGAAGGCCGGCGCGGCTGCACGCCGGCGCGGTTGCCGCTGCCGAGGCCGCCGCGTTACTTCGCGTCGTCGCACGGCTTCAGCGTGGCGGCGACCGCCTGCGCGACGCCTTCGAGCCGAGCGGCGTCTGCCGCGATCATGTCGTTGTCCGGCGCATGCTCGCCGCCGGCGGTGAGCGCCGACACGCAGCGCTTGTAGGTCGGGTCGAGCGCGGCGAAGTTCGACACGGCCATCCCGAGGTTGCGCATCCGGCCGTCGTGCACGCCGTACACGAGCCCGTGCACGGTGAGCGACTGGCCGCGGGCCCATGCGTCGTTGACGATCGTCGTGCGGCACACGTTGACGACCTGCTCGATCGCGTTCAGCTCGATCAGGCGGCGATAGCGCGCTTCGCCCACCGGCCATTCGTCGAGCAGCGCCGCGTGGCGCTCGCGCACGTCCTGCACGTGGTGCAGCCAGTTGTCGGCGAGGCCGACGCGGCGGTTGTGCAGGGCCGCGTTCACGCCCGAGCAGCCGTAGTGGCCGACGACCATGATGTGCTTCACGCGCAGGATGTCGACCGCGAACTGGATCACCGACAGGCAGTTCAGGTCGCTGTGCACGACGACGTTCGCGATGTTGCGGTGCACGAATACTTCGCCCGGCGGCAGGCCGATGATCTGGTTCGCGGGCACGCGCGAGTCCGAGCAGCCGATCCATAGATATTCCGGCGCCTGCTGGTCAGCGAGACGCGCGAAGAATTGCGGATCGTCGCCGAGCTTGCGCTTGACCCAGGCTTCGTTGTTGTCGAACAGATGTGAAAGCGGATTGTCTTGGGTGCTCATCGGTGTGGATTCCGTTGGCGGAAATCGGGTCGATATCGGTTTGGGTGTTACCGGCGTCAGGCGGCGCGCTGCGCGTCGCCTGCACCGTCGTTCTCGTCCGTCGCGCCGAAGCGCGCGGGGTAGCGCATGCAAAAGCGCACTGCGGTGTCGTACGGATAAAAGTCGGGCAATTCGCCCTGGATCAGCTTGTCCTTGCTGGCCTGCCACAGCGCGGGATCGAAAAAGTCCGCGTGATGCTTCATGAAGACGTCGCGCACGCGCGGGTCGCCGAGCAGGAACGGCCCGTAGGTCTCCGGAAAGATGTCGTGCGGGCCGACGGTATACCACGGTTCGCCGGACAGCTCGTCTTCCTCGTGGCGCGGCGGCGGCACGCGGCGCACGTTGCAGTCGGTCAGGTACTCGATCTCGTCGTAGTCGTAGAACACGACGCGGCCGTGGCGCGTGACGCCGAAATTCTTATACAGCATGTCGCCGGGGAAGATGTTCGCCTTCATCAGCTCCTTCACCGCGTTGCCGTATTCCTTCACGCCGTGCTCGATGTCGCTGTTGGAGCCGTTCTGCAGGTACAGGTTGAGCGGCGTCATCCGGCGCTCGATGTACAGGTGCTTGATCACGAGATTGCCGTCCTCGTATTCGAGCAGCGACGGCACTTCCTTTTCCAGCTCGCGCACGAGCGCGTGGTCGAGCCGTGCGAGCGGCAGCGCGACGCTCGAATACTCGAGCGTGTCGGCCATCCGCCCGAGGCGGTCGTGGCGCTTCACGAGCTGGTACTTCTCCATGATCTGCGCGCGCGTCGTCTCCTTCGGCGGCGGGAAGTGATCCTTGATGATCTTGAACACGTACGGGAACGACGGCAGCGTGAACACGAGCATCACGAGGCCCTTGATCCCGGGCGCGATAATGAAGCGGTCGCTCGAATGCGACAGATGGTGCAGCAGGTCGCGATAGAACAGGTTCTTGCCCTGCTTCTGCAGGCCGACCGACGTGTAGATCTCCGCCTTCGGCTTGCCGGGCATGATCGTGCACAGGAAGTCGACGTACGCGGACGGCACGCCCATGTCGACGAGGAAATACGAGTGCGAGAAGCCGAAGATGATCATCAGCTGGTCGCGGCGCAGCAGCACGGTGTCGAGCGAGAGCACGCCCGGGCGCACGTGGCGGATCGGCACCGCGAACGGCAGCACGCGGTCGGCGTTGATGATGCGGCCGACGATGTATGCGCTCTTGTTGCGGAAGAACAGCGACGACAGCACGTGGATCTGGAAATTCGGCGCTTCGTCGAAGTGGCCGAATTCGTCGTGGATCGCCTGCATCACGCACGCGATGTCGCGCGGGAGATCGTCGAACGCCGGCTCGAGCTGGAAATTCGTGACGATCCGCTCGAGCGTGGCCGAGAGCCCGTCGGTGCCCGGATAGTACGCGCGATAGGTCGGCTTCGCGGCCGGCTCGTCGTTCTCGAGATACTCGGTCGAGATCGCCGGGCGCACGAAGATGAAATCGTTGCTGAAGTACGAGCGGTGCAGGATCTTGCAGCACACCGAATTGAAGAAGGTCTCCGCGCACTCGGGCTGGCGGTGCGACGTGAGCAGGCCGATGTAGTGCAGCTTGATCTGTTGCCACACTTCGTCGTCGATATTTTCCGCGTCGTATTCGTCTTCCAGCACCTCGACGCATTCCTGCACGCGATCGTCGTACGACGTGATCCGCTCGCGCGCGAGCCGCTGCAGCCCGTGCCAGTCGCCCTGCTCGTACAGCGTCTTCGCTTCGACGGCCGCCTCGCGGAAGATCCGGTAGTGACGGTCGAAGTTTTCGAGCATCGTCTGCGCGACGTCGAAACCGATCTGCGAAGACAGCAGTTTGGGGAAGTGATTCATCGCGTGCAGGCTCGTTCGGGAGGGGCTGTAAGCACTCGTCATTTTAGCGCCCAAGCGGGCGGTTCAAGGACTTTGCGGCGATGCGCGGCCGGCCGGCAGGCGGCGGGTTGTCCGTCGTTGGATGCCGTTCGGTGCATCTTCGCGTAAAGATACGGGTACGGAACGGATTCTGGCACGAACTTTTTTTGACGGGCAGGCTGCCGCCGGGCACGCGTTGCGCGGGACGGCGATAGAATCGACGCACCGCCCGCCACGGCCCGCCGCCGGCGCGCATTCGCACCGATAACGACGAGACGCCCCACCGATGAACGCACTGGAACACCAACTCGACTACCCCTTCGCCGACACGCTGCCCGCCGCGGGCGACACGTTCGAGGTCGCGCCCGGCGTGCGCTGGCTGCGCATGCCGCTGCCATTCTCGCTCGATCACATCAACCTCTGGCTGCTGCGCGACGAGATCGACGGGCAGGCCGGCTGGACGATCGTCGATTGCGGGATCTCGTCGGATGCGATCCGCACGCACTGGGAGCAGATCTTCGACACGCAGCTCGACGGCCTGCCCGTGCTGCGCGTGCTCGTCACGCACTGCCACCCCGATCACTTCGGCCTCGCGAACTGGCTGTGCGAGGGCGGCGACAAGGGCCGCTGGAAAGTGCGGCTGTGGATGACGCTCGGCGAGTACCTGTTCGGCTGCCTGATGGCGGCCGGCAACGGCTCGAACGCGGGCGGCGCGGCGGCCGCCGATCACTTCGCGCGCCACGGGCTGACGGATCCGGCCTCGCTCGACAAGCTGCGCAACCGCCGCAGCTACTACTCGGATCTCGTGCCGGCCGTGCCGCCGCGCTACCGGCGCCTGCGTGAAGGCGACGCGGTGACGATCGGCGCGCGCACGTGGCGCGTCGTGACCGGTTTCGGCCATTCGCCTGAACATTGCGCGCTCTACAGCGAAGCGGACGGCGTGCTGATCTCCGGCGACATGGTGCTGCCGCGCATCTCGACGAACGTGTCCGTGTTCGACCTCGAGCCGGAGGCCAACCCGCTCGCGCTGTACCTGCAGTCGCTCGGCCGCTACGAGACGATGGCGCCCGATACGCTGGTGCTGCCGTCGCACGGCAAGCCGTTCCGCGGCGTGCGCACGCGCATCGCGCAACTGCGCGAACACCACGACGCGCGCCTGGCCGAAGTGCGCGTCGCGTGCGCGGAAAAGCCGATGAGCGCGGCCGACATCGTGCCGATCATGTTCCGCCGCCGCGAGCTCGACATCCACCAGATCACGTTCGCGCTCGGCGAGGCGCTTGCACACCTGAACCTGCTGTGGCTCGCGGGCGAGCTCGTGCGCGAGCAGGGCGGCGACGGCGTGATTCGCTACGCGCGGCCGTGAGCATGCGCGTTGGCGCACGCATGCGTCGCGCTTTGGTACGATTTCCAGATTCCGATCCGAATACCCGCAGCGAGCCATGTTTCGCAACACCTCTCTCGCCGACGTCATCACGCTCGCGGAAATCCGCGCACTGGCCGACCCGAAATCCTTCGAGCGCGGCAACGCGTATTACCACGACGGCGCCGTCTCGCGGCTGACCGAGCGCGACGGCGAGCTGTCGGCGACCGTGCGCGGCACGTATCGCTATCGCGTTGAATTCTCGGCGGGCGAAGACGGCGCACTGCATTACGCGTGCAGTTGTCCGGTAGGCGACGAAGGCAGGTTCTGCAAGCACGCGGTGGCCGTCGCGTTGTCGTGGCTCGAAAACAGCGGCGAGGAAGTTTTTCACGAAGCGGAGCGCGAGCCGTCGAAGCCGCGGCGCAAGCGCAAGACTCATGGGGAGCTGATTCGCGACTATCTTGAGACGCTCGATGAGCGCGCGTTGCGGAGCTGGCTGCTCGATGCGGCCGAGCACGACCGGGCGTTGCGAGACAGGCTGCTGTTCGACGCACGCAGCGCGAACGTCGACGATGTGGCGAGTCTGCGTGCCGCCGTCCGGCAACTGGCGCGCGTGTCGCGGCCGCTCGGTTGGGACGAGGCTCACGTCTATGGCGAAGGCCTGTTCGAGCTTGCGGACATGCTACGGCGGCAACTGGCGGGTCCCCATGCTGCGAACGTGGTCGAACTGGCGGAACTGGCGATTGCCGAAGTCGAAGCGAGTCTCGAGCAGATCGACGACTCGGGCGGCAGTGTGGCGCCCGGGATCGGCGAACTCGCCGCGCTGCATCTCGACGCGTGCATCCGGACGCGGCCGGATCCGATGAAACTGGCCGAACGCCTGTTTCGCCTGCAGGCCGGCGGGCAGTGGGATACGTTCCGCGACGTGGTGCCGGCCTATGCGGAGCCGCTGGGTGAAGCGGGGTTGAGCTGCTACAGGAAACTGGTCGAGAGTCATTGGGCCGCGCTCCCGCCGCTGCTGCCGGGGCGGGACGACCGGCGCTCGTACGAATCGGCGCGCCTGAATCTCGAGCATGCGATGGAGTCGCTGGCGAGGCACGACGGCGATGTCGACGCGCTGATCGGCATCTGGTCGAAGGATCTGTCCGCTTCGTACCGGTTCGCGCAGATCGCGGAATTGTGCGCGGCGCACGGCCGTTTCGACGAAGGCCTGGCATGGGCCGAACGCGGCATGCGCGAGATGAAGGATCGGCACGACGATCGTTTGCTGGGCTTCTGCATCGATGAGCATGTGCGTCGACGCGCGTTCGATCGGGCGGACGAACTCGCGTGGCAGCGCTTCGCATACCATCCGACGGCAGATGCATTCCGTGCGTTGATGAAGGTCGCGAAGGCGACGAAGCGATGCGCCGCCGTCAGAGAGCGGGCGATTTCACATCTGCTGTCGCTCGCGCGGCAGCGGGAAACGCCGGGGCGGGCGGGCACGGCCGCACGGCGTTGGGAACCGTCGCCGCGCACCGAACTCGTGAAGCTGCTGCTCGCGGAGCGGGACGCTCTCGCCGCGTGGGACGTCTTTGTCGGCGGGCCGGTTGAAGTCGGCGTCTGGCCGACGATGGCGGTGGCGCGCGCGAAGACGCATCCGGAGGACGCGATCGCGCTGTATCACCGGTATCTGCCGTTCGCGCTCGACCATGGCGCGGGCAGTGCGCGGTACGACGAGGCGTTCGGCGTCGTGCGTGATATTCGCGCGCTGCGGATTGCGCATCGCCGGCAGGCGGTATTCGACGCCGAGCTCGAAGAAATTCGCAAGACCTACCGTGCGAAGCGCAACTTCATCAAGCTGCTGGCGAAGCTGGACGCGTGATACAACTGACGGGAGAGCGAAGCATGGAGAAGCAAATCGATCTGCGGGCTGTAGACGACACCGTGCTCGCACTCTTGTACCTGACGTTGCACGACGGCAATCGCGCATGGAAAAGCTTCGATTGGGATGTACTGAATCGATTGCATGAACGCGGCCTGATTGCCGATCCGGTCAACCGGGCGAAATCCGTGGTCCTGACCGACGACGGCCTGCGTGAATCGAAGCGGCTTTTCATGCGCCAGTTCGTCGAGTCCGATCCGGACGTCACGCACCCCGGCGAGCGATCGTGATCGCCAATCACGCGACGGGTTCGTAGCGCCACCCGTCGCGATGCCATTGCATCGTGTGCGTCGGGTCGAGCGCCGCGAGAAACGCGGCGTCGTGCGACGCGACCACGATCGCACCGGGGAAGCCGGCCAGTGCGGCTTCGATCGCACGCACCGATTCGAGATCGAGGCGGTTGGTCGGCTCGTCGAGCAGCAGCAGTTGCGCGGGCGTGCCGCGCCACAACGCACACGCGAGCGCGGCCTTCAGCCGTTCGCCGCCGCTCAGCTGCCGCGCCGGCTGCGTCGCGCGCGCCGCGTCGAGCTGCAGCAGCGCGAGACGGCTGCGCAGGTCGCCTTCTGCGAGCGGCGTATCGAGCAGCCCCAGTTGCTCGACGATCGAACGATCGGGATCGAGCAGCGCGAGCCGCTGGTCGAGATACGCGGCGCTCACGTGCGTCGTGCATTCCCCTGAGCGCGGCGCGAGTTCGCCCGCGAGCATCCTCAGCAACGTCGATTTGCCGCACCCGTTCGGGCCCGTCAGCGCGATGCGCACGGGGCCGCTTGCCGACCACGTGATTGCATCGGCTGCGTCGGCAACGCGCCACGGCAGTTGCGCGCGTTCGAGCGTGAACAGCTGGCGGCGCGCGCTGACCTCGGTGCCCGGCAGCGACACGAGCACGGGCGCATCGGCTTCGATGCGCGCGGCCGCCTCATGCACGCGTTCGTCGAGCGCCGTCTTGAAGTCGTCCTGATGGCGCCGGACGTGCCCCATGATGCTGCGCGCCGCGCCCTTGCGGCTCTGTTTTGCCATCGACGATAGGTTGGCCGTCTTCGCATCGCGCAGCGACGCGGCGGCGTGGCGCTGGATCGTGTCGTGTTCCTGTTCGAGCCTGCGCCGCACGCGCCCGCGCTCGGTGCGCGCATGATCGAGCGCCGCTTGCGCGGCATCCTGTTCCGCGTCGCGCTGCGCGCGATAGAGCGCGTAGTTGCCGCCGTACGAGCGCGCGCCATGCGGCGTCAGTTCGACGATGCGCTGCACGTCGGCGAGCAGCGCGCGGTCGTGGCTCACGATGACGAGGCCGCCGCGCCAGCCGTCGAGCGCCGCGCGCAGCCACGCGCGGCCCGGCGCGTCGAGATGGTTGGTCGGTTCGTCGAGCACGAGCAGGCCGGCGCCGGACAGCAGGGCGCCGATCAGCGCGACGCGCGCGAGTTGCCCGCCACTCAGTGCCTGCGCGGGCATGTCGGGTTGCACGTCGTGCAGGCCGGCCTCGTCGAGCGCGCTGCGCAGCCGCTCCGCGAGATCCCAGCGATCGCCGATCAGGTCGAAGTCGTGCGGCTCCGCGCGACCGTCGGCGAGACGCGCGAGCGCGCCGAGCGGAGCATCGAGTGCGGCGATCCGCGCGACGGTTCGCGGGCCGGCCGTTACGTTGCCGTCGTCGTGCTGCTGCGCGACGTAGACGACTGGCGTATGCCGGTCGATCGTCCCCGAACTCGGCGCGCAGCGGCCCGCGATCAGTTGCGCGAGCTGGCTCTTGCCGATGCCGTTGCGGCCGACGATGCCGGTTGGCGTGCGGTCGATCGAGAGGTCGAGCGAATCGAACAGCGTGACGCCGTCGTCGAAGCGGAAGGAAACGTGATGAAGCGCGACGAGCGCGCCGGTGGGCGTGGCTGCAGCCATAAGCACCTCCGAAAATGCGTGAAGACCTTCGCGCGCGGCGTGCGTGGCACGGCGGCGAAAACATTTTGGGAAGGCTTAGTTGTTCACTTTGGCTGGCGTCCGGTATGAGGAATGAGCGCGCAGTGTAGCAAGCGCGGCGCGCGGGCCGCAAGCGACGGCCCGACGCACCGTCGCTTGCGCGCCACGCGCGAGGGTCGCGTTACTGCACGGCGACGGTCGTGAAGTTCTGCCGTCCGAACGGGCTCACGTGATAGCCGCCCACGTTCGTGCGCGTGAGCGCGGCCGCGGTCGGGTAGCCGAGCGGAATCCACAGCGCCTGGTCGTGGATGATCTTCTGCGCGGCTTCGTACAGCTTCGCGCGCTTGGCCTGGTCGGCGGTCGACTTGCCGTCGGCGATCAGCTTGTCGAGCTGCGTGTCGCAGAAGCGCGCGAAGTTGATGCCCGATTTCACCGCGTTGCAGCTGAACAGCGGCGACAGGTAGTTGTCCGGATCGCCGTTGTCGCCGGCCCAGCCCATGAACAGCATGTCATGCTGGCCGAGCTTCGCCTGCTTGATCAGCTCGCCCCATTCGATCACCTTGACCTCGGCCTTCACGCCGATCTTCGCGAGGTCGGCCTGCAGCAGCTCCGCGCCGACCTTCGGATTCGGGTTCAGCACGCTGCCGGTCGGGCGCGTCCAGATCGTCGTCGAGAAGCCGTTCGGGAAGCCGGCCTGCGCGAGCAGCTGCTTCGCCTTCGCGGGATCGTACGCATACGGCGCGACATCCTTCGCGTAGCTCCACGTGTTCGGCGGATACGGGTTGTTCGCGGCCGTCGCGGTGTTGTCGAACACGACCTTCAGGTAGGTCGCGCGGTCGAACGCGAGGTTCAGCGCCTCGCGCACCTTGTCGTTGTCGAGCGGCTTCTTCTGCGTGTTCAGCGCGACGAACGCGGTCATGAACGCGGGCGTCTGCACGACCTTCAGCGCGCTGTCGCCCTTCGCGGCGAGCACGTCCTGCGGCTTCGGCGACAGCGCGATCTGGCATTCGCCGGCCTTCACCTTCTGCAGGCGCACGGATGCGTCGGGCGTGATCGCATAGATCAGCCGGTCGACCTTCGGCTTCGTGCCCCAGTACGTCGGGTTCGCGTCGTAGCGGATCAGCGCGTCCTTCGTGTAGCTCTTCAGCACGAACGGGCCGGTGCCGACCGGCTTCGCGTTCAGGTCGGCCTGCTTGCCGGCCTTCAGCAGCTGGTCTGCGTATTCGGCCGAGTAGATCGACGCGAAGCCCATCGTCAGGATCGGCACGAACGTCGCGTTCGGCTCGTTCAGCACGAACTTCACCGTGCTGTCGTCGACCTTCGTGACCGACTTCACGAGCTTCACGAGGCCCATCGACTGCGCGTGCGGGAAACCGCTCGCGCCGGCCACCTTGTGCCACGGGTTCGAATCGTCGAGCATCCGCGAGAACGTGAACACGACGTCGTCCGCGTCGAGCGCGCGGCCCGGCTTGAAATAGTCGGTGGTCTGGAACGCGACGTTCGGGCGCAGGTGGAACGTGTACGTGAGGCCGTCGGCGCTCGCGTCCCATTTGTCGGCGAGCGCGGGCACGACCTTCTTCGCGGCTTCGTCGTACGACACGAGCGTGTTGAAGATCACGTCGGCCGATGCGTTGGTCGTGACGAGCGAGTTGTACTGCACGACGTCGAAGCCGTCCGGGCTCGATTCCGTGCAGACGGTGAGCGGCTTGGCGGCGGCGAGGCCGGGGGCGGCGAGGGCAGCGGCGAGCGTGGCCGCGGCGAACAGCTTGACCTGCATAGGATCTCCCACGTGGCTTGTGTTTTTTGCTGGGTGACGGGATGCGGGCGCGGCCCGGAAGCGGGCAGGGCCGGCGCGGCTGGCGAATAGCATACCGTCAAAGCGCGCGACGCGTGAAAAAAGGCGCCTGAACGCGGTGAATTGACCGAAATACGGCTGCGTTCACGACGGAACGGGTGTTGGGGCGGCGGGCGGGGTGGAGGGGTTGCGGGCAGAAGGAGGGTTGGCGCTGGGGAAGTCGGGCAGCGGCGCGGCAGGGACGGCACGGAAGCGGTGCGGGCGTGCCGCGAATCGAAGCGGAGAAGCGGTGATGCGTCGATGCGTTCGTGCGGTGATGCAGTAGTGATGCGTGAGGCGGAGAGGCGGAGAGGCGGAGAGGCGGAGAGGCGGAGAGGCGGAGAGGCGGAGAGGCGGAGAGGCGGCCCGCGAAGCTTCGCGCGGGCCGGCCCGTGGTCCGATCAGTGTGCGCCGGCCTTCGGCTTGCGCGGCGCCTTTTCGAACAGGCGGTCGTACAGCCAGCGCGGCAGCACGTGCAGCACCTTTGCGACGACGCCCATCTGCCACGGAATCACGCGGAACGCGCGCTGCCGCGCGATCGCCCGGGCCGCACGGGCGGCGAAGCGGTCGGCGTCCATCAGGAACGGCATCCGGTACGGGTTGTGCGCGGTCATCGGCGTGCGGATGTAGCCGGGCGCGATCGTCACGACGCCGACGCCGGCCGGCCGCAGCTCGACGCGCAGCGATTCGAGATACTTGATCGCGGCCGATTTCGACGCGCTGTACGCGCCCGAGCCGGGCAGGCCGCGCACGCCGGCGACGCTCGCGACACCGACCAGCGTGCCGTGACGTGCGGCCGTCATCGGGCCGACGAACGGCTCGAACGTCGCGACCATCCCGTAGTAGTTGATGTCCATCACGTTGCGGAACGTCGCGAGATCGCCCTGGCCCGTGACGGCGCCCTGGCTGATGCCCGCGTTCGCGATCACGACGTCGGGGCAGCCGTGCGTCGCGATGAACGACGCGGCGGCCGTCGCGAGCGCGTCGGCGTCGCGCACGTCGGCGGAATAGACGGAGATGGACAGCTTCGGGAAGCGCCGCGCGAACGCATCGAGGGCATCGGTGCGTCGCGCGACGAGTGCGAGCGTGGCGCCCTGGCGGGCGTATTCCTCGGCCATCGCGAGGCCGAGGCCGCTCGATGCGCCGGTGATGAAGACCTTCAGCGGAGTAGTCATGCCGGCGCGCGGGCGGGGATCAGAGCTTCTTGTCCTGAACCTGCTTCACGAGGAAGTCGAGCACCTGGGCCGTGCCCGGGATGCTGTTCGCGTAAGCGGGGCCCGTCTTGTACTTGCCCTGGACGACGACCGTCGGCACGCCGTCGATCGCGTAGTCCTTCAGCAGCTTGGCCGACTGGTTCACTTCGCCCTGCACGCTGAACGAGTTGTACGCGTCCATGAACTTCTTCTTGTCGACGCCCTGCGTGGCCAGGAAGTCGGCCTGCGCCTGCGGCGTCAGCAGGTAGTTCTTCTGCTTGTGGATGGCGTTGAAGATCGCCGGCGTGACCTTCTCGGAGATGCCGAGTGCGGACACCGCATAGAACAGCTTCGAGTGCGGGATGAAATCGTCACGGAATGCGACCGGGACGCGCTTGAAGTCGATGTTGTTGCCCTGCTTCTTCACCCAGGCCTCGATCGTCGGCTCGAATTCGTAGCAGTGCGGGCAGCCGTACCAGAAGAACTCGATCACCTCGATCTTGCCGGCCGGCGCGGACACCGGCTGCGGCGACTTCATCACTTCGAAGTCCTTGCTGGCGACCGGCGCGGCGGGCGAAGCCTGCGCGAGGCCGGCGGCCAGGCCCAGGGACAGAAGGAGCGTGCTAAGCAGTTTTTTCATGTTGTGAACGTCGAATCAGTTGCTCGGGTTACGGAACGTAACGGGTTCTGAGTGGGCTCGGCCGGTTGCTTACTGCTTCGTGAAACGGATCACCGCCGTGTCGACACCTGCATCGGACAGGCGCTGGCGGGCCGAGTTCATATCCTCGAACTTCGAGAACGGGCCGACGCGCACGCGGAAGTACGTCACGCCGCTGACATCGCGCTTCGACACCTTCGACTCGAAGCCCTGGAAGCCGAGGCGCGCGCGCTGCTGCTCGGCGTCGCCTTCCGTCTTGTACGCGCCCACCTGCAGGAAGTAGCCGGTATTCGCGTCGTTCGCGGTCGGCGGCTTCGCTGCCGCGGCGGCCGTGGCCGACGAGGTCGGCTTCGGCGTGTTCGCGGCCAGTTGCTGCTGTTGCTGCTTTTGCGCAGCGGCTTGCTGGGCCTGCTTCTGCGCGGCGAAGCGGGCGAGATCGTCCTCGCCGCCTTGCTGCTGTTGCTGCTGTGCTTGCTGCGTCTTCTTCGGCGGCGGCGTGGTGTCGGCCGGCTTCGGCGCGACGGCGACGCCGTTGCCCGACGACGTATTGTTCGACGCGGTCGTGCCGTTCGAATTGCCGGAGTTGGTCGAGCCGCTCGACCCGTTGGCCGACGGCGGCACTTCGACGATCTGCGGTTCGGGCAGCAGGCCGCCCTGGGTCTGGTTCGCGGCCTGGCCGGGCGCGGTGTTCGGCGGCGCGGGCTGCGCGGCCTGCGGCACCGGCTGGCCCGGCGTCTTGCCTTGCAGCGCGCGGTTCGGATCGAACTGCTGCGGCTGGCTCGCGCCGTTGTCGGCCGGCGGCGGCGCGACCTTCGACACGAACGGCGACGGGGAACGCGTGATGTAGAGCGCGACCACCACGGCGATCGCGAGGCCGACGATCAGGCCCAGCACGATTCCAAGAAATGTTCCTCCGGCTTGTTTCGATTGTTTCGAAGTTCGGCGTGGTTGTGCCATTGCTTGAGTCACCTGCAAAAAGAATCGTGAAAAGGCCGCGGCAAGCGCTCCTGCGACAGGCGCTGCTGCGGCCATTCGCTGCCCGATTCGGGCCGCTTGCTGCCTTACATCTTGGCGGGCGCGGACACGCCGAGCACCGCCAGACCGTTCTCGAGCACCTGCCGGGTCGCGGCGAGGAGCGCGGCGCGCGCATTGCGCGGCGCTTCGTCGTCGACCAGCACGCGCTCCGCATTGTAGAACGAGTGGAATTCGCCAGCGAGGTCACGCAGGTAGAACGCGACCGCGTGCGGCGCCAGCTCGTTTGCCGCGTGCGTGAGCATGTCCGGGTACTCGGCCAGCTTCTGCATCAGCGAAGCCGCTTGCGCGCTCGTCAGCTGCGACAGGTCGGCGCCCGGCAACTGCGCGGCGTCGACGTTGTAGCGCGACTTCAGTTCGTTGAGCACCGAGCAGATCCGCGCATGCGCGTACTGGACGTAATAGACCGGGTTTTCGTCGTTCTGTTTCAGCGCGAGGTCGATGTCGAACACGAACTCGGTATCGGCCTTGCGCGAGATCAGGAAGAACCGCACCGCGTCGCGGCCGCGCGTGATGGTCGCTTCGTCGATCAGGTCGGGCGCCGCTTCCTGGCCCGCTGCTGCGCCGCCCGACCATTCGATCAGGTCGCGCACCGTCACGTAGCTGCCCGCGCGTTTCGAGATCTTCACTTCCTGGCCGTCGCGCATCACGGTGACCATCTTGTGCAGCACGTAGTCGGGGTAGCCCTTCGGGATCCCGATGTGCAGGCCCTGCAGGCCCGCGCGCACGCGCGCGATCGTGCCGTGGTGGTCCGAACCCTGGATGTTGATCACCTTCGTGAAGCCGCGCTCCCACTTCGTCACGTGGTACGCGACGTCCGGCACGAAGTACGTGTACGTGCCGTCCGACTTGCGCATCACGCGATCCTTGTCGTCGCCTTCGTCGGTCGTGCGCAACCACAGCGCGCCGTCCTGCTCGTAGGTCATGCCGGCCTTGATCAGCGCGTCGACCGTCTTCTCGACGCGGCCTTCGCTGTACAGCGACGATTCGAGGTAGTACTGGTCGAACTTCACGCCGAACGCCTGCAGGTCCATGTCCTGCTCGCGACGCAGGTACGTGACCGCGAACTTGCGGATCGCGTCGAGATCCTCGACGTCGCCCGTGCCCTTGACCGGCTCGCCGTCCGACGCGGCGACCGTTTCGCCGTTCAGGAAGTCGCGGGCGATGTCGGCGATGTATTCGCCGTTGTACGCGGCTTCCGGCCAGCCCGCGTCGCCCGGCTTCAGGCCGCGTGCGCGCGCCTGCGTCGAGATCGCGAGGTTGCCGATCTGCACGCCCGCGTCGTTGTAGTAGAACTCGCGGTGCACCGCGTAGCCCTGGCTCGCGATCACGTTCGCGAGCACGTCGCCGAGCGCGGCCTGGCGGCCGTGGCCGACGTGCAGCGGGCCGGTCGGGTTCGCCGACACGAATTCGAGCAGCACCTGCTTGCCTTTCTCGCGATCCGACGTGCCGAATGCGCGGCCCTGGTCGAACACGGCGGCGATCACCGCCTGTTTCGCAGCGGCCGACAGGCGCAGGTTGATAAAGCCGGGGCCGGCGATCTCGGCGGCTTCGACGAGGCCTTGCGCGCCCGGCTGGGCGGTGAGGGCGGCGACGATCTGCTCGGCGAGCTGGCGCGGGTTCGTGCCGAGCGGCTTCGCGAGCTGCATCGCGACGTTGCACGCGACGTCGCCGTGCGCGGCGACCTTCGGGCGCTCCAGCGTGATGGCGGGGGCGACGAACGTTGCGTCGGCGCCTTTCAGCGCGTATGCGACCTGCTTGACGCTATCCGCGAGCAGGGCTTCGAGAGTCTGTTTGTGTGCTGGCAGCATGCTGGTAGAAGGCTTCGTTGGTGGCGGGCGGAAACGCCGGCCCGCCGGCGCGCTTTTTAAGCGCGCGTTTCAGGGATCGCAGAATTTTAACAGGTGCTAATATGCCGCTCAGGCGGTCCGCGTCCGCGAGGCCGGACGCCGGTCTGCCGGCGTTCCCCAACCGCGCCGCGCAGGCACAACAAGATGAAAAGGGAATTGTCATGATTACGTTCAAGAGCAAGGCGGCACAGGATCTCGACGTGCTGAAGGATTTCGCCGTGTATGTGCTGGGTCTCGTCGGCAAGCAGCTGGGCGAGCGCGGTGTGATTACGCACGACGAACTGGACCACGCGATCGCCAAGCTGGAAGGCGCGGTCGCGCAGGCGAAGCAGGAGCGCGCCGAGCATGCCGGCCATTTCCACGAGGACGAAACCGACCACGCGCACCACGAAGTGCCGCCGAGCCTGGCACAGCGCGTGGCCCCCTTCCTCACGATGCTGCGCGAAGCGAAAGCCGGCGAAGCCGACGTGCACTGGGGCTTCTGAGCCCGCTTGCCCGGCCGTCCGGAAGGATCGAAAGGCAGAAAAAGCCCGCTACCGAGCGGGCTTTTTCTTTTTGTCTGACAATAACGCGCGGCGGCGCGTCCGTCGAAGCGTCGATTACAGCTGCGGCGCGAGCGCGCGGCGCGCGTCGTCGAGCGACAGCGCCATGCGCTGTGCGTAATCCTCAAGCTGATCCTGCCCGATTTTGCCGACCGAGAAGTACGTGCTGTCCGGATGCGCGAGATAGAAGCCCGACACGCTCGCGGCCGGCAGCATCGCCAGCGAGTCGGTCACGCTCATGCCGATCTCGTCCGCGCGCAGCACGTCGAACATGTCGCGCTTCACGAGGTGGTCGGGGCAGGCCGGGTAGCCCGGCGCCGGGCGGATGCCCGCGTACTTTTCGGCAATCAGCGCGTCGTTGTCGAGCGTCTCGCCGCTCGCGTAGCCCCACAGCTCGCGCCGCACGCGTGCGTGCATCGCTTCCGCGAAGGCTTCCGCGAAGCGGTCGGCGAGCGCCTTCAGCATGATCGCGCTGTAGTCGTCGTGGTCGGCTTCGAACTGCTTTTCCTTCACGTCGACGCCGAGGCCGGCCGTCACCGCGAACATCCCGATGTAGTCGGCGACGCCCGATTCCTTCGGTGCGATGAAATCGGCGAGCGAGCGGTTCGGCCGCATCACGCCGTCGACCACCGGGCGCACGCTCTGCTGGCGCAGGTTGCGCCACGTGAGCAGCACTTCCGAGCGCGACTCGTCGCTGTAGATCTCGATGTCGTCGCCGTTGACGGTATTCGCCGGCAGCAGCGAGATCACGCCGCTCGCGGTCAGCCAGCGGCCCTGGATCAGGCGCGCGAGCATCGATTTCGCGTCGGAGAACACGCGCCGCGCCGATTCGCCGACGATCTCGTCGTTCAGGATCGCCGGGTACGGGCCCGCGAGATCCCAGGTCTGGAAGAACGGGCCCCAGTCGATGTACTGCGCGAGTTCGTTCAGGTCGTAGTTCTTGAACACGCGGCGGCCGATGAACTTCGGCTTCACCGGCTGGTAGCCCGCCCAATCGACCTTGGTCTTGTTCGCGCGCGCTTCGGCGAGCGTGACCATCGGCTGCGCCTTGCGGTTCGCGTGCTGGTCGCGGATGCGTTCGTAGTCGGACTTCAGCTCGTCGAGGTACTTCGCCGCGCCTTCGTCGGACAGCAGGCTGGAGGCGACCGACACCGAGCGCGATGCGTCCGGCACGTAGACCACCGGGCCTTCGTAGTGCGGCGCGATCTTCACGGCCGTGTGCACGCGCGAGGTGGTCGCGCCGCCGATCAGCAGCGGGATCTTCTTCACGCGGAAGTAGTCGTCGCGCTGCATTTCGGACGCGACGTAGGCCATTTCCTCGAGGCTCGGCGTGATGAGGCCCGACAGCCCGATGATGTCCGCGCCCTCGACCTTCGCCTTCGCGAGGATCTCGTTGCACGGGACCATCACGCCCATGTTGACGACTTCGAAGTTGTTGCACTGGAGCACGACCGACACGATGTTCTTGCCGATGTCGTGCACGTCGCCCTTCACGGTCGCGATGACGATCTTGCCCTTCGCGCGCACGTCGCCGCCCGCTTCCGCGAGCAGCCGCTTTTCTTCCTCGATGAACGGGATCAGGTGCGCGACCGCCTGCTTCATCACGCGCGCCGATTTCACGACCTGCGGCAAGAACATCTTGCCCTGGCCGAACAGGTCGCCGACGATGTTCATCCCGTCCATCAGCGGCCCTTCGATCACGTTGATCGGACGCCCGCCGGCCGCGGCGATCTTCGCGCGCACTTCTTCGGTATCCTCGACGATGAAGGTCGTGATGCCGTGCACGAGCGCATGCGAGAGCCGCTTCTCGACCGGCTGGTTGCGCCACTCGAGGTTCTCTTCCTTCTTCGCGCCCCCTGCCTTGAACTTGTCGGCGATCTCGAGGAGCCGGTCGGTCGAATCGTCGCGGCGGTTCAGGATCACGTCCTCGACGCGCTCGCGCAGTTCCGCGTCGAGCTCGGCGTACACGCCGAGCTGGCCCGCGTTGACGATGCCCATGTCCATCCCCGCCTGGATCGCGTGGTACAGGAACACGGTGTGGATCGCCTCGCGCACCGGGTCGTTGCCGCGGAACGAGAACGACACGTTCGACACGCCGCCGCTCACCTTCGCGTACGGCAGGTTCTGCTTGATCCAGCGGGTCGCCTCGATGAAGTCGACCGCGTAGTTGTTGTGCTCCTCGATGCCGGTCGCGACCGCGAAGATGTTCGGGTCGAAGATGATGTCTTCCGGCGGGAAGCCGCACTGGCTCACGAGCACGTCGTACGAGCGCTTGCAGATCGCGGTCTTGCGCGCGAAGGTGTCGGCCTGGCCCTGCTCGTCGAACGCCATCACGACGGCCGCCGCGCCATAGCGGCGGATCAGCTTCGCGTGATGGACGAACGCTTCCTCGCCTTCCTTCAGCGAGATCGAGTTGACGATCGCCTTGCCCTGCACGCACTTCAGGCCCGCCTCGATTACGTCCCACTTCGACGAGTCGATCATGATCGGCACGCGCGCGATGTCCGGCTCCGATGCGATCAGGTTCAGGAAGCGCACCATCGCCGCCTTCGAATCGAGCATCGCCTCGTCCATGTTGATGTCGATCACCTGCGCGCCGTTCTCGACCTGCTGGCGCGCGACGGCGAGCGCCTCGTCGAACTGGCCGTTGAGGATCATGCGTGCGAACGCCTTCGAGCCGGTGACGTTGGTGCGTTCACCGACGTTGATGAAGAGCGTCCCGGACGTGACGTTGAACGGCTCGAGGCCGGCGAGGCGCATCATGTGATCGGTCATGGCGGTGCGAATTCTGGTGATGAAGGGCGTGGTCGGTCGGGTCAGGCGTTGTCGCTGTACTGGTTCGGCCAGCGGCGCGGCTTCACGTCGGCGAGCGCCTTCGCAATCTCGGCGATGTGCTCGGGTGTCGTGCCGCAGCAGCCGCCCGCGAGGTTCACGAGCCCGGCCTGCGCGAATTCCTTCAGCAGGCCCGACGTGACGTCCGGCGTTTCGTCGAAGCCCGTCTCGGCCATCGGGTTCGGCAGGCCTGCGTTCGGGTAGCACGACACGTAGGTGTCGCACAGCTTCGCGAGCTCGGCGATGTACGGGCGCATCAGCGCCGCGCCGAGCGCGCAGTTCAGGCCGAACGTGAGCGGCTTCGCGTGGCGCAGCGAATTCCAGAACGCCTCGACCGTCTGGCCCGACAGGATCCGGCCCGACGCATCGGTGACGGTGCCCGAGATCATGATCGGCAGGCGCTCGCCGGTGTCCTCGAACAGCTCGTCGAGCGCGAACAGGGCGGCCTTCGCGTTCAGCGTGTCGAAGATCGTCTCGACGAGGAACAGGTCGACGCCGCCGTCGAGCAGCGCCTTCGCCTGCTGGTAGTACGACGCGTGCAGCTCGTCGAACGTGACGTTGCGTGCACCCGGGTCGTTGACGTCCGGCGAGATGCTGGCTGTCTTCGGCGTCGGCCCGATCGCGCCCGCGACGAAGCGCGGTTTTTCCGGCGTCGCGTATTTCGCAGCCGATTCGCGTGCGAGCTTCGCCGATTCGACGTTCATCTCGACGACGAGATCTTCCATCCCGTAGTCGGCCTGCGCGACGGTCGTCGCGCCGAACGTGTTGGTCTCGACGATGTCGGCGCCGGCCGCGAAGTACTGGTCGTGGATCTCGCGGATGATCTGCGGCTGCGTGATCGACAGCAGCTCGTTGTTGCCCTTGATGTCGCGCGGGAAATCCTTGAAGCGCTCGCCGCGATACGCGGCTTCGTCGAGCTTGTAGCGCTGGATCATCGTGCCCATCGCGCCGTCGAGGATCAGGATGCGCGATTTCAGCAGCGCGGGCAGAGCGGCGCCGCGCGTGTAGGGCGCGTCGAGCGGGACGGAAGCGGCGAGAGGAGTCGCAGACATGGGCGAAAGACCGGCGAAGACGGGAAAACCGTCATTGTAGCCGGTGCGCATGGGCGCCGCCCGGCCTTGCGCCGCGCCGGCCGGGCCGCCAAATGAAAACCCCCGCCAGGCGAACCGGGCGGGGGCATGATCGGAGTGCTCGCGGCGCCGCATCGATGCGCGGCGAATGGCCCGGCCGCGCAAGGCGCCGGGCCGCGGGTCGTCAGTGCAGCACGACCGGCATCATCATCAGGCTGTCGAATTGTCCGAGGAATTCGTCGACTTCGTCGAGCGACGGTTCATCCTCGATCAGCTGCTTCACGTGCGCGCGGAATCGTTCGGCAAGTTCGCCGTCGATGAAGATTTCGCGCTGCGCGTTCTTGTCGACGATTTCGTATCCGCCGGCATTCATCAGGTGGTGGCCGGCCTGCGGCGCGAATTCGACGACGCAGTAGTTGGGGCTGTTGTAGATCATTTGCATGGCGGCACTCCTCTTCGCAGTGGCATCTGGCCTTGTTGTCCCCTAGGTGGGGCAAGCCTTGCCGGTTTCAAGGGGCTTGCGCTGCACACCCCGTTCCCGTTTGCGTGGGGTGTATCGGTTAGAAGCCGATGTCTATGAAACGTTTCCCATTGTCTGCCGGTGGACTGAAATAGTTGTTAAAGAGTGTCATCGGCCATTTCACGGAAATCTGTAATCGGTCGAAATTGCCGAATCGCGCGTGTCTGCGCGTGAGTTCACTGTGTGACAGGCGATGTGACAGGCGGTGACGCGGGCGGTGCAGCCGGTACTGCAGCCGGTTGTGCCGGCGGTTGCACGGTAGCCGGTGGCGCGGGTTGTGCCGGTTCCGCGGCCGGTGCGCCCGCGGCATCGGGCGTCGGTGCACCGGCGGGCGCATGCGAGGCGCCGCTTGCCGGTTCAGCGTCGGACGGCGCGCCCGGCGCCGCGAGCCGGCCATGCCACAGTAGCTCGATCTGCGCGCCGTTCGGTTCGCTCTGCACGAGCCGGGCGGGCAGCCAGCCGAGCGACGGGGCGAGCCACATGTCGATGCGGCGCGTGTCGCCGTCGCGCCGCGGCAGGCGCATGAAGTGCCGCGCGTCGACGATGCCGGCCTGCGTCTGCACCTGCTCGTCGCCGATCACGGCGATCGGCCAGGTCTCTCCGCTGTTGTTGTCGATCACGAAGAACTGCTGCGTGACGCCCGGTTTGTACGCAGACGGATTGCCGCGCAAGAGCCCCGACAATTGCATCAGCATGCTGAAGCGGTCCTGCACGCCGTCGGGCAGCGGCGCGTTGTTCGGCGTGCGCGTGAACACGACCTGCCGGATCTCGCGGTTGAAGATCGCGATGTCTTCCGGCCGCTTGCCGCGCTTCTCGACGTAACGGTCGGGGGCGACGCCGAACGCGTCGATGCGGCCTTCGCTGCGGTAGCTGAACGGGCCGACAAACGGCACGGGCATCGACACCGACAGGTCGTAGGTGCGCCCGTCGGTGCGCCAGTGGATCGTGCCGATCATGTTCTGCATGCCGTTGTAGAACGTGTCGTACTGCAGGTCGCCGGATGGCGGGGCGGCGAACTTCACGCCGTTCGTCGCGGGGCCCGGCGTCGCGGCGCCGGCGGCGCCCGCGGCCA